>CAIJLF010000100.1 GCA_903821415.1 uncultured bacterium
AAAAATAATAGTTCCGTTAGCTGTAGTGATAGCTATACTCATAGCTACATCTATGGTGATAAGTAAAAACAACAAAGTTTCTACAAGTAAAAATATAAATGTTAGTTCCAATAGCTTGCAAGGGAGTGCCGCAGCATTTGCAAATAGTAATGCTCCGATAAAAGAGTTCACTATGACTTCTTTTACTGATGTTGTGAATGGTCAGTATCATCCAAATTTTTCTGTTAAGGATATAACTGTAAACAAGGGAGATAGAGTTAGGATTAAGATAACAGAGATAAGTGGTAATCATGATTTTAAAATCGATGAATACGGCGTCTATACAGTTACAGAACTGAACAAAGAAGCTGTTGTAGAGTTTGTTGCCGATAAGCAAGGAGAATTTGTTTACTATTGTACAAAGCCAGGCCACAGACAGAATGGACAGTGGGGAACACTAAAAGTTATATAGTAAATAAGAAAAAACACCTTAACGATAGAAAGTAAGGTGTTTTTTATATTATCTAATAATTAGAATCCAAACATGTGACCAAAGAATGACCCCATCATACCAAAGAATCCTTTATTATTTTTTGCTTTGTCTGTAGTATTTGTTTGCTTTACTCGGTCAGTGATAGAAGAAGCGACGATACTATTTCCATTCACTGTTCCTTGTACGATTACTACGTCACCGACAGTGATACCAGAGACTAGTATTGTATTTGGTCCTTGAACTATTTTTGCATTGGTAGCATCTATAGTGTAACTCGCATTACTATTGTTTGTGATGACTACAGTATTACCACTTACAGATGTCACAGTTCCTGCTACTATAGGCTGACCATTACCTGTAATTGGGTTTAAGTTAGGAGCTGGTTTTGTACCATTATTATTTGGATTGTTTTGTTTATTATCACCTCCTCTTACTCCATCACGGATATTTGTAGCGACTAGGTTTGTACCAGTGAGCGTACCTTGTGCTGAGATAGTGTCTCCTACGATGATACTCGCTATAGTTCCTACTGCATTACTTTTTGTAATTTTTGCATTTGTTGCATCGACTGTGTAGACAACGGTTGTAGTAGTATTTACACCAAAGCCCTGCTTTCCATTTATCGTAATTATATTTCCACTTATAGAGGTCACAGTTCCAAAGACTCCTGGCCTCATCATTCCTCTGTTTCCACCTCTATTACCTCTTATATTATTTGGTTGATTTGTATTTTGATCAGTAGTAGTCTCAGCAAAAACAGGTGATACCGCTGTTAAAGCTATTATAGATAAGGCTACTATTGTATATATGTTTTTTTTGATTTTCATTATTATTTTATAGTTATTACTAATAAATTACAGAATAACGACTTAGTCTGTACATTGTTGTATACGCTCGATGTGTCGATAGTGGTGCAAAAAATTACTGAGATATTTATCCAACATTTATCGTATTAGAAGAGTCAGGGAGGTTTATTGCTTCTAGTTACTTCTGTATTACTTTAAGTTATAATGAACTCAGATTTATTTATGGATACAAACAAAATTATAAATGTTAAAAATTTAATAAAGAAATTCGGTGATTTTATCGCAGTAGACGATATTTCTTTTTCTGTAGATAAGGGAGAAATTTTTGCATTTTTAGGTCCCAATGGAGCAGGGAAGTCTACTACTATTAAAATGCTGACGACACTTCTAACTTCAAACTCTGGAGATATAAAGATAAATGGACACAACCCAGCTATAGAGCCTGACCTTGTTAGAAGGATGTTCGGTATTGTATTTCAAGATACGAGTTTAGACGATGAGTTAACTGCTTGGGAGAATATGGAGTTCCATGGAGTTTTGTATGATGTTCCTAAGAAATTAAGACGAGAGAGGATAGAAAGCTTAATGCAGTTTGTTGAGCTTTGGGATCGTAAAGATAGTTTGGTTAAAGAGTTCTCTGGAGGTATGAAGAGACGACTTGAGATAGCTCGCGGTCTTCTTCATCATCCCAAGATTATTTTTCTAGATGAGCCGACCTTAGGTCTTGACCCACAGACGAGGAATCATATGTGGGAATATTTGAAGGATTTAAATAAGAAAGAAGGAACAACTATATTTTTCACTACTCATTATATGGAGGAGGCTGATCGTATTGCAGATAAAATCGCGATTATTGACCATGGTAAGATAATAGCTTCTGGTACCTCAGCCGAATTGAAAAAAGATACCAAGACTGAGTCATTAGAAGATGCATTCCTCTCATTGACAGGCAATGTTATCCGAGAAGAGTCTGCTACCTCAGTTGATCATATGCGAACGAATCGTCGTATGTGGAGAAAATAAAATAAATATATTATGAAGATATACATACTTTGGTTAAGACAAATAAAAAGATACCTACGCTCTAAATCAAGAATTTTAGGTTCTTTAGCTCAGCCACTGCTTTTCCTTTTAGCTATGGGGTATGGCTTCGGTTCTGTTTTTCAAAAGGCAGGTCAAGGTAACTATATAAATTTTCTTGCTCCGGGCATTATAGGTATGAGTATTATTTTCACTTCAGTATTTACGGGTATAGAAATAATATGGGATAGGCAATTCGGATTTCTTAAAGAGATGATGGTAGCTCCTATGTCACGTTTGAATATAATGATAGGTAGGACGATGGGTGGAGCGACAGTCGCTACGATGCAAGGGATAATAGTTTTGATGCTCTCTATGCTTTTTGGTTTTCATCCTTATAGTTTTATCGGAGTTTTGCTTACTATTCCAGTTATGTTTTTAGTCGCTCTTCTCTTTACTGCTTTGGGGACGATGATCGCTTCACTTCTAGATGATATGCAAGGATTTCAATTAATTATGAATTTTTTGATTATGCCTTTATTCTTTCTTTCGGGTGCTTTATTTCCACTAGAAGGACTTCCGAAGGTTATGTCTATAATCACAAAGTTAGATCCACTTTCTTATGGCGTTGATGCTTTTCGTTATCTACTTATAAATTCTAGTCATTATGATATAGGGTTAGATATTGCTGTTTTGTCTATCATTACAGGCTTCTTCTTATTATTAGGCGGTTATTTCTTTAAGAAGATTCAAATATAACTTAGAAAAGTTATGCACTTGCCAAGGTTAGGAGTTCTTGGTATTATCATTCTTATGTTTAGGTCAAATTATTATTCAAATAAAATTGGTCCAAAGTGCATAATGTAACCGCCCAAAGCGGTTTTTTTTTATACAAAATTATGGAAAAATATAAAGAAAAATTATTGAACAACCTTAAGTCTCATATAGATCTTATCCGTCGAAAGGTGCGGGATAGGATAGGGCCGACAAAACTTTTAGCAAATAAAAGTTTGAAAGAAATATCTAGGATGAGACCAGAGGATCAGATGGTCCAGATGCAACTTGTTGCGAATGCCCAGAATAGAGTAGTAGAGCTAGAGAATCTAGAAGATTCACCATATTTTATGAAGTTTTATATTACTGATGAAGATGGTGTAGAAAAAGAATATTATTTTGCCAAGCACCAATTCTCAGAAGAGTCTATCTACTCTTGGGTTGCACCCGTTGCTTCCATCCGTTTTGAATCTCCAGGGAAGGCGTCGTATAAACTCCCTGATGGAACGATAAAAGTAGTTTATATAAAAGAAAAAGAGCAGTATATGATAGTAG
>CAIJLF010000101.1 GCA_903821415.1 uncultured bacterium
AGATGCTATATTTGCGTCTGAGAGTAACTATGAGCAAAAGCTCCAGAATATAGAAGCCATAGATAGTGTCATCGTAATATCAGCTTCAGGAGGCAAGCATGCCCCTCTTATCGCTAAGCATGCGAAAGATATGGGTAAACGTGTAGCTCTTATCACGAACAGCCCAAATGCTCCTGCAAATGAGTTTGTAGACAAAGAGAATATATTTGTATATCCAAAGAATAGAGAACCTTATACTTATAATACTTCTACTTATATGGGAATGATTCTAGGTATGACTCACGAGAGCGCTATGGAAATAGAAAAATTTATCAAAGAAAAGATAGATACTATATCGATGCCTGACTTCTCAAAATATGATAAATACTTCCTTATTGTACCTACAAAGTTTTCTGGAATCATTAGAATGCTCCAGGTCAAATTCATAGAACTATTTGGAAGAAGAATTTCTCGCGATGTAGAGACTACTGAATACATGAAGCATGCAGTAACAGTAGTACCTTCAAATGAATTGTTCATAAGCCTTGGAGAAGAAAACAATACTTGGGGAACAAAAGAAAATAGGCTCAATATACCTCTACCGGAGAATGCAGGATATGCCACTATCATGGCTGTAGGATACTATGTAGTAGCACAAATCCAAAAACAAAACCCTTCTTACTTTAAAGAAAATATTGAAAAATATACAAAAGAAGCATCAGAAATATTCGGACAGAAGATAGAAGCAATAGTTGAGTAAAATACTAATATAAAAAAATCCGTATAATTATATGGATTTTTTTATATCTACATAGAATAATAATTAGACCCAATCGTATTTTTTAATAAACCATATTTTTAATAATTGAGTAATTATAAAATACAAGATGATGCCTATAAATAGTAGGAAGAAATACAGTGGAGGTAGAGGGACGAACTTCAAAGCACTAGCAAACGGTGAAAATGGTAAATATATACCCAGAGATATAACACATAATGTCGATACCATAAGTGGCCAACTTGCACGACTCTGTATAAATGGTATCTTGCTCGTTCTTATTATATGGACTATGAGAGTCTGAGTGAGCAAGGACTCTACGAACCAGCCAGTATGGAATAGCGCTTCATTCCCGAAAGATTTGAAAACATAAAGCATTACAAAGAAAGTAGCATAATCAAATAGCGAACTAATAGGACCAAAGAAAATTATAAACCTTTTGATATTCCTAAAATTCCATTTTGTTGGTTTCAATAACCTCTCTTCGTCCACAGAGTCGGTCGGTATAGTCGTCTGTGAGAAATCATAGAGCATATTGTTCACCAATATCTGAATAGGTAGCATCGGCAAGAATGGCAAGAATATACTACCACCTACAACACTAAACATATTACCAAAATTAGAGCTAGCAGCCATCTTTATATACTTGATTATGTTATCAAATATTCTTCGTCCTTCTTTTATACCATCACTCAAAACAAGCAGGCTCTTCTCTAAAAGAATAATATCAGAAGACTCTTTGGCTATATCAGCTGCTGTATCTACAGAGATACCTACATCTGCTGCGATAAGAGAAAGTGAATCATTGATACCGTCACCAAGGAATCCAACTACGTGCTCCTTTGACCTTAAACATTTGATAATACGTTCTTTGTCATATGGAGAAAGCTTTGCAAATATATATATATTCTCTATCTCGTTAGCAAGCTCGGCCTCACTCATCTTCTCTAGCTCTGGACCTAGAAGAATCCGATCTGTGAAAATACCTACCTCCTCGCAAACTTTTTTTGTAACGATTCCGTTGTCCCCTGTTAAAATCTTTATCTTAACACCAAAAGATTCTAGTTGTTTGATTGCCTCCATAGCAGTCTTCTTAGGAGGATCAAAGAAAGCTAAAAATCCGACTAATACTAGACCATTCTCATCTTCTATATTAAATGCTAACTTACTATCATCAACTTCCTTATATGCTACGGCTATAACTCGAAATCCCTCTTTGTTCAACTCTTCCTCTATAGAAGTTTTAACTTCACCTGTAATCTCTTCAAATGGAACTTTCCTATCATCTATCAATACGTGAGTACATTTATTGAAAATTTCTTCTACAGCGCCTTTGCATATCAATAAATGTGTTTTACTTTTTTCATCAGAAACTATAACTGAAAGTCTCCTCCTATTAAAATCAAAAGGAATCTCGTCAATCTTCTTATACTGAACTATTTCTAGCTTCTCTTTTACTTCTTCGTGCTTCAGAATCGCTTCATCTATAATATCTTGTAAACCTGTTTGAAAAAAACTATTTATAAAACCATAATGCAAGGTCTTCTCGCTATCTTTACCATACACGTCTAGGTATTTCTCTAAAGCTACCTTCCCTTCTGTTATAGTTCCAGTCTTATCTGTACACAATATATCCATTGTCCCAAAGTTCTCAATTGCATCTAAATGCTTCACGATAACCTTCTTCTTAGACAGAGCAAGTGCTCCTTTATATAGATTCATCGCCACTATAGTAGTTAGCATTTCTGGAGCCATACCAACGGCAACTGCTAGAGCAAACAAAAAAGCTTCGAGCCAATTTCCTTTAAAAATACCATTCAATAGAAAAACAGCAGGAACCATAAACATCATAAACTTCAAAATAAGTAGTACAAATAATTTCAACTGCTTATCAAAGTCAGATATATGCTCACTCGTATTTATATCATTGGCTATCATGCCTAGGTACGTCTTCTTGCCAGTATTTAAGACAATAGCAGTAGCTACACCACTCTCAACACTTGTACCTAAAAAACATAAATTACAATAATCTATAATAGTATCTCTCTCCTTGTTTGACTCAACTACATGCTTCTCGATAGGAAGAGATTCTCCTGTGAGCATCGCTTGATTGATAGATAAGTCTTTGGAGGTTATCAATCTTATGTCTCCTGGTATTATGGTGCCTGAATAAATATAAATGATATCGCCAGGGACTACTTCCTTCATATCTACTTCAAATTTTTCACCATTCCTTATCACTGTCGTTTTCGTATGGATTATCGACTTGAGCTTCGCTGCTGCTATCCCTGCCTTGGTCTCTTGGTAGAAATTTAAAATGACACTTAGAGATACCATTACTATTATCACAATAAAAGCCTTTAAGTCTCCGACAAAAAGTGAAACTAGAGCGAGAGTTATAAGTAAAATATTTATCGGATTTTTTAATATTTTAAAAAACTTTAAAAATATATTAGATTTTTTGTCGTCAGAAAGAGAATTGATACCATATGTTTTAATTCTCTTCTTTGCATCTTCTTTGGTCAGTCCGTCTTCTTTTGACTTTAGTTTAGAAAAAGCAAACGAAGGCTCGTTTACTGCAAATACTGAAAGCTCATCAAAAAGTTTTTTCTGTAAGTTATCTTTTACTCCGTTGTCATTCCTGTTTTTTATAAATATGTGTTTAAACCAATTCAT
>CAIJLF010000102.1 GCA_903821415.1 uncultured bacterium
CCTAATAAATGAATCATCCTCTGCACCATCAGCAGGAGATTCTGGATGGTCAGGTACTGCTCCAACTTCATACGTCTTCTCTACTCAAGGATCAAAGACACTATATGCTTGGGCAAAAGATGCCGCAGGAAATGTTTCAACATCTATGAATGCAGGGGTGACGGTTACATTAGATTTAACACCTCCTACAGATACAACTCCTCCAATTATTTCAAGTACAGTTTCTATTCCTTCAAGTACAGGTGCTTCAATTACTTGGAATACAGACGAATTGGCTTCAAGTTTTGTCGATTATGGATTAATGGCAAGTTATGGAACTACTACAACAGAAATTGACTTATCTCCTAGAGTTACGAATCATAATGTTACATTATCTAATTTAGTTTCTTGTTCGACTTATCACTATAGAGTTTTATCTACTGATGGATTTACAAATCAAGCTACAGACAATGACAATACATTTACCACAACAGGTTGTACTGGTGGAGCAACAATAGGAAATCAAAATTCTTCAAATATAACACCTCAATCAGGAGGAACTGTTAATCTGAACTCTGGTGGAAATTCTGTCACTTTAGTTGTACCTCCATCTTTCTCATTAAATAATGCAGACTTTCAAATTAAACAATTAAATAAATCAGAAACACTAGGAACTACTTCTGTACCTACTGGATATTTAACTATAGGCTCCTACGTTTATGACTTAAAAGCCTTAAGTGATAATTCAACAGCAATAACATCTTTTGATAATCCTCTGACTATTACTTTGTCTTATACATCTTCAGATGTAATAGGTATGAACGAATCAAGCTTGAAAATATATAGATGGGATGGAAGTGTTTGGACAGCTCTCACAAATTGTACAGTAGACACAAGTTTTAAAACCGTTACATGTAGTACTAATCACTTTTCCGTGTTTAGTTTGTTTGGGCAGGTAATTCAAGTTTCTCAGGTTTCTGGCGGTGGCGGTGGGGGAGGTGGCAGTGGAAGTACTATTATGTATGGATGTACAGATCCTTTATCTTTAAATTACCAAACTTTAGTTATGAGTAATCCTGTACTTTGTAAATATGCAATAAAACAAACTATAACTACGACACCTGTGAATGCTACTACATATGGCTGTAAAGATTTAAATGCTTTGAATTATGATAATTCAGCAACGGATAGTGATATTAGTTTGTGTAAATATAAAACAGTAAAGAAGTCAATCGAATCCAATTTCAATCGTGACTTGAAGTTAGGTGCAGAAGGATCAGATGTTAAATTACTTCAAGAGTATTTAAATAGCCATGGTTTCATAATTGCTAAGAGCGGTGCTGGTTCAAAAGGTAAAGAAGTAGATAAATTTGGACCTGCAACAAAAGCTGCCTTAATAAGATTCCAGAAGTCTAAAGGTATAACTCCAGCAAATGGATATTTTGGACCTAAGACAAGGGAATTTATGGAAACATTTAAGGAGACAATTATAACAACGACTCCTAAAAAAATAGTAAAAAAATCAATTGGAACTAGCTTTACACGTGACTTAAAGCTTGGTTCTGAAGGATCAGATGTTAAATTACTTCAAGAGTATTTAAATAGCCATGGTTTCATAATTGCTAAGAGCGGTGCTGGTTCAAAAGGTAAAGAAGTAGATAAATTTGGACCTGCAACAAAAGCTGCCTTAATAAGATTCCAGAAATATAAAGCTATAACTCCAGCAAATGGATACTTTGGACCAAAGACAATGGTATTTATTGATAAATAAGTTATTTAATTGAATATAATTTATTTAATTGATACAATATTTAGTATGAAATTTAAAAAATTAGTATTAATATTTTTGTTCGCTATTATTATTTCTCCATCCATAGCTTTTGCTTCGTGGTGGAATCCGACTTCTTGGGGTATTTTTAATTTTCTTCATAAAAGAGAATCACCTAAACAAACTCAAGTTGTAGATTCGAAGAATTATGAAGACAAGATAAATGAGCTTCAAAAGCAAATAGAAAAATTAAAAGGTAAGAATACAACTTCAAGTTCTGCATCTGTTGGTAATCCAACTTCTATATCAGATGAAGTTAAATCACAAGTTGCGAAGGAGTTAAAAATTCAAGCAGCAGCGAATGCTTTAAACAATAAAGACAAAACATTATCAGAAAAGGTTGGTGTGTCTAAAGAGTCTCTGACTTCTTGTATAAAAGATACAGATACAAATACACTTAAGACAAAGATTTCTACTAGTGTAGAGGCTGCGATGAAAGCACTTCCCAATGATCAGCGTGGTACACCTTATATAATAGTTATAGGTAATAATGGTATAAAGTCAGAGATAAGGGGAGCCTTACCTATAGAAGAAGTTAAAAAAGTGATAGAAGAAGTTAAAAGTGGAAAGGTTACCAATGAATATAAGGGGGAGGTTGTATTATCTGAAGAAGGGGACCATATATTAGGAAGTCCAAATGCAACAGTTAAAATTATAGAGTACTCAGATCTTGAATGTCCTTACTGTAAAATATTTCATGCTACTATGAAGCAAGTCATAACTGACTCAAATGGAAGCGTTTCTTGGACTTATCGTCACTGGCCTATACATCAGAATTCATTTGAGAAGTTAGTTGCCTCAGAGTGTGTAGCAAAGTTGAAAGGCAATGATGCCTTCTGGAAGTATGTTGATTTGATATTTGGGATGCTGAATACAGGAGCCCCTTCTGTTACTGATCAACTTTAATAAATAATTAATAATTTGTTATAATCATTTTATGAATAATATACCTTGGTTTAGTGTTTTTACTCTATTTACAGAGACTTGTATTACAGCCTCCGTGCTTTATATTTTTTATAAAGCATACAAGGAAAATAAGTTTAATTATAAGCTCACAGCTATAACACTTAGCTATGAAGTTATATTTAATATTGGTTATATGGTATATAGAGCAGTGAGCCACAAAGAAGTCGCTGGTGCCAAAGAGGGAGGATTCGATATATTCCTTGCTGCATTCCATGGAATATTCTCACTTATAATGTTTTTAGCATTACTAGCTTTTATGTACACAGCATGGAGGAACTATAAGAAAGGAATTAATTATTTTTTTGAACATAAAAAGCTCAGCAAAGTATTTTTGATTGCATGGATGTTAGCTATCTTCACTGGATATTTATTTTTCTATCAAGAATATTTAGCTCCAAAAGTTGAATCAGTTGGGGGGAGGATGGCTGTGAATAGATAAAAGAAAGAGCTCAGATCCACACAATTAAAAAACCTTCATCGAAATGAAGGTTTTTTAATTGTGGAAACAAAGCGAAATCTAACAAATCAGTTTATACCTTTACTAGAGTTTATAAATAGGTGGGGAGGGTAAAAAGAAAACCCGCTTTTCATAATGAAAGGGATTTTCCTTTCGGTAAAAGCGAGTTTTTTATTCGAGTTCAAGTGATATTGAAAATTTACCACCCCCATTACAATACGGCCATTTCTCCTCAATGAATAAAGTAAGTAATATCGATTCTCCGTTTTCGAATGGCAAAGAAAAAAAATACTCTTTATCTTCATGTTCTGGCGGATCCGCGTCGAATAAGTTGTATTCGATAACAAATTTACCTAATTCTTCTCCTTTTTCTGTTTCGAATACAGCCCAAGGTTGAACTTCTTTTAAGAAATTCTCAAAGACAGAAAATTGTTCTTTGTAAGTTTCTTCTTCTTGCCCGAATTCCCAATCATCAGTAGGAATATTAAATCGGAATCTGCCCCTGATTTCTTTTATTGGGCTAGATGATACAAGTTTTTTTACTGCATTGATGTCAAACCTTTTCATATTAAACAATTTAGTTTTTAAATATTACTTTTTGTTATTATATAACAACTTATAGTAATAGTCAATAGTTGTGGGTAATGTGCACACACATATATGGTGGGACCGCGAGTACGCTTATCGGCTACTACAGAGTCAGGTACTTTTCGCTCTGGCTAACACAAGAGAACTAAAAGTCTTTCGCTTCCCGCACTCAATATCGGGATATCTTCCTCTACGAGGACAGTATACCTTTTCGTTTCGGCTTACACCGAAAAACGAAAAGGTTTTCGATTCCTCCTCACGGTTCGATCTACTGATCGCGCACGCAAGCCAAGCAGTTGGCGGGAACCGCGGATTACCGCTTTCGGTCACTCATAATTTTCTGGTGAAAATTTGTGCGACCCCGACTCGCGCCGTCGCGCTCCGTCTTTCGATTCCGCCATCTCCACATCGAGCCAACAAAAATAAACACTCGTTCAGAGTGTTTATTTTTGTTTATGTGGACTTAATAGTTGAAAGTTGGAACATATTCTATTCTTGGGTATTTGATGCTTCTGAGGCGATTACAGAGAGAAGTAGGTTAGAAAATAACCTTGTATGTGCTGAATTATAGATCTATAAGGTATCACATAAGGGAAATTGAATATAAAAGGTAATATGGTATAATTTAAGA
>CAIJLF010000103.1 GCA_903821415.1 uncultured bacterium
AAGATGCTTATCCTGAATTGGAAAATAATGAAGAAACAATAAAAAGTGAAATAATAAAAGAAGAACTAAAATTTCGTCAAACACTTGAAAATGGTCTAAAAGAATTTGAAAAAGGAGTTGATCCATTTGATTTATATCAAAGTTTCGGTTTTCCAATAGAACTCACATTAGAAATTGCTAAAGAAAAGGGAATAACTATTGATATAGAAGATTTTAATATTAAATTGAAAGAGCACCAGAAGCTTTCTCAAACTTCATCAGCTGGTATGTTTAAGGGTGGGTTAGCAAATCATAGTGATAAAACTATCAAGCTTCACACAGCGCATCATTTACTATTAGCAGGACTTCAAGCAATCGTTTCTCCTGATGTAAGGCAAAGAGGTAGCAATATTACAGAGGAGAGACTACGTATGGACTTTATCTGTGACCACAAGCTTACAGATGAAGAGAAGAATAGAGTTGAAGAATGGGTGAATAGTCGTATCGATGAAAAGCTTAATGTGATTAGAAAGGAGATGTTACTTGTCGATGCAGAAAAGATTGGAGCCCAAATGGAATTTGGTGCAAAATACCCAGAAGTAGTATCAGTATACTTTATTGAGGATAAAGAGGGGAATATTATTTCAAAAGAATTCTGTGGTGGTCCACATATTGAGAATACAGGAGTTCTGGGGCATTTTAAAATACAAAAAGAAGAAGCTAGTTCTGCAGGGGTTCGAAGAATAAAGGCTATTTTAGAATAGTAATTAGGTTAAATTAATACTCTAATAACACGATTTGACGTTATTGACAAATCGTGTTATTTATAATAATATATACACAAATGCATTATCCTGCAACGCTCGACGCTTTTTAGTCAGTGGCCAGGAAAATTAACAATCATCTAAATATATATATAAGATGAAAAAAGCGGTTTGTTTTTTGGTTTTGATGGTTTTATTCTTTTTCTCTTGTAAAAAAGAAAATGCTCCCATTATTGTTGATATTGACGGGATCCGTGCACAGTTGGCATTAATTTCAACTGTTACTAAGGAAGAAGTAACTACTATGCTCTCTTCAAACTCCAGTTTAAAATCAGCAACAGCTGATTTAATAACTGTTCAAATTTTTGATTTGAGTAGCGATACCTACGTTATTAATGACAAGCAGGCTATAAAGTATGCCGTTTATTATGAAATTAACACAAATAATTCCATAATAAAATTTATAACAGTAAAGCAAATTTTCTCGGTTAAAAATGGTGTTGTAGAAGCGACTAATTATAGTCTTGGTTATGAAATCGGATGCAGTTTAAGCCGTGACTTCCAATTAAGCGTCACAGGAAATACTAACCAAATAGTATATTTTTTCCATTTTAATGATGGAAAACAATTTACTTATTTTGGGAGCCCGTCAGGTATTCGGTTGCCTCCAATTGCCAATGGAAAGTGGCAGTTAATGGTCACTTTTTATGATGGTGGTCTGTTACAGCAGTTTATGACTGATTTGGTTGACTATAATAATCAATCAAATATCATAAACCTTCAATTATTGCTCAAGAATAAGAATACTGTATCAACAATCAAAATTGATAAGAATCTTATTAAGGGTGCTGACAATGTCTGGTTAGGAGGATATGACCCCAGTGCTACTTATCAAGGTATAACTTTTAGAGTTATATACGATGATAGTATGCCTAGCCTGATATCATTTGAGGCCCCGTTTAATATATGGGACATCAAAATAACGTTACTAAATGGTACTAGCGTTACATTTTCAACGAAAAATGCAAAAAGTAAAACGCTAAATGCCGACGGAACTGTTACTTATGTTATGTAACAACGACCGAAATATAAATTATAAGCGCTGCCAAAAATGGTAGTGCTTATTTTTTTGTTAAATATAGTAAAATCAGTTGAATATTTTGTAAAATAATTCACAACAATGTATAATGAAATCATTATGGGATTTTTATTTTCTAAAAAGAAAGAAAAAATAATTGCGATATTTGATATCGGTTCAGGAAGCGTTGGTGGGGCATTAGTTCGTATTCCTTCAGATAATAAAAATCTACCAGTTATAATTAAATCTAACCGCACAGATATAGTGAACAGGAAGGAAGTAGACTTCAATCTATTTTTAGATGATATGATTTTAGCTCTCGGATTTACCTCCCAAAATCTTTATCAAAGCATGCTTGGTTCCCCAGATGAAATATTTTGTGTTCTAGCTTCGCCTTGGTATCTATCTGAGACTAGAATGATAAAAATGTCCAAAGAGACTTCTTTTGTATTTACTAAAAAAATAGTAAATAATTTACTTGAGAAAGAGATAGAAAAGCTGAACAAAGATTTTAAAGAAAAATATAGTGAGGTAGAGAGTTCATCTGAAGTTATAGAGCATCCTATAGTAGGGATTTCATTAAATGGATATCAAGTAGAAGATCCTCTAGGGAAAAGAACAAGGTCCATCGAGATGAATATGATAATCTCACTTTCTCCTAAAATATGTTTAGATAAGATAACAGAAACTATCTCTAAATCATTCCATAGTATCCCCGTTTCTTTTACTTCGTTTATGGTTGCCTCCTACATATCAGTGAGAGATAAATATATGAATCATGATTCATATTTAATCTTAGATATAGGAGGTGAAGTTACAGATATAGGTATAGTATACAAAGGTGTATTGAAGGAGTCACTTTCTTTCCCATATGGAAGAAAAACCCTTTATAGGAATATTAGTAAAACTTTAAATATAGAGCTTCGTGATGCTGTTGAAATATTTAGCCTTTATAATAAGAATACACTATCTGATAAAGAGAAGGTAAGGCTTTTACCCGTGCTAGAATCCATAAAATCTTCCTGGAATAAGTCATTTCAAGAATGTATAAATACACTTCCTCGTACATTAACTCTTCCAAATGTTATGTTTCTTACAATAGATGCAGATATAAAGGATTGGTTTGTTAAAATAATAAATAGTGAAGACTATATTCAATCAATGGTTCTAAATAAGAAATTTACAATAGTTACACTAGATGGTCCTGAATTTTTAAATATGTGTAATGTCAAAGATGGACCTTGCGACCCATTTTTAATGATAGAAGCAATAAGTGCATCAAGAAGATTAGAACTCTATGAATAAAAAAATACTAGAAGATGTTAAATTCAATAATAAGAATTCTATTAAACCTAAAGATGAAGGGTTAGTTAAAGATGCAATCACCAAAGAAAATACGACGATTGTTAAACCATTAGAGTCTATTCCAGTATCTGACCCTGTAATAGAAA
>CAIJLF010000104.1 GCA_903821415.1 uncultured bacterium
GAGCTTAAAAAGTATTGTAAATGGTGTAAAGTGAATACTAAACACAAAGAAATGAAGAAATAAAAAATCCCGTAAGGGGTTTTTTATTGTGTATTTGTGCGGGCGATGGAGGAATCGAACCCCCACCAAAAGTTTTGGAAACTTTCGTTCTACCACTAAACTAATCGCCCTAATAACGTATGTACTATAACATAATAACACTAAATAAAAAACCCCTTACGGGATTTTTTATTTCTTCATTTCTTTGTGTTTAGTATTCACTTTACACCATTTACAATACTTTTTAAGCTCAATCTTTTTAGTGACGAGTTTTTTGTTTTTACTTGACCAGTAGTTAATGCGTTTGCATTTAGTACAGCCCAATTTGAAAAGTCTATCTTGTGACATAATCCATACAATACTATAAAACGCTTAATAATGCAACCTGTAGCAAACAAAGATAGGCTAATAGAAATAGTCATTTAAAATGCCTTGCGCAGGACGTCGGCCCGAGCAGAGCAAAATCTCAGCAGGGATTTATGTGTGCATTTTAAAAGATTATTTCTATTGGCCTAAATGTACTATTTTATAACCCTTGGCAACAAAGCACTTATTTTCGTAGTTACTTCATAATTTATAGTACCCATATGCTTTGCAACTTCCTCTGCTGTAATTCTGGCCTTCCCTTGCAAACCTATTATCACCACCTCATCACCTTCTTTCACATCTTTAATATGGGACACATCAACGACAGTCATATTCATAGCTACTCTTCCCAAGATTTTTACTTTCTTGCCTTTAATTAGAAAAGCACCATTGTTTGACATCGATCGTGTAAGCCCATCTGCATAGCCTTGCGGTATTATAGCTATCTTTGTAGCTTTCTTAGTTATATAAGTGAGCCCATATCCTATCGGATAATTGGCAGGGATAATTTTGACCTGAGCAACATGAGTCACCCACTTCAACACCGGCTTCAAAATTATCTTCTTTTTATTTAGATACTCAATATGCTCACTAGGCCACATACCGTAAAGTCCAATGCCTAGACGCACTATACTGTGTAGATTATCCCCTTTCTCATAAACAAGAATTCCAGAAGTCGCCGATATATGAGTATGAATATCTTTATATCCATTAGCTTTGAAAATTTCTACACACTTGTGGTATGTATCTATCTGTCTATTCGCATGAGTAGAATTCATCGTATCTTCTATGTTTGCAAAATGTGAATATACTCCATCCAAAATAATATTATTTAAATTTTCGATTTCCTTAATAATATTTTCTACTTGACTAGGCATTATACCTTCACGTCCTAGATATGAATCTACTGCTAAATGAATTTTTACTTTCTTTTTTAAAACAGACGCAATGCGATTTATTTTCAAAAGATGAATTAAATCAAAAGCTGAAAGTATCGCATTTATCTTTATCGCTCTTTTAACCCCGTCTTCGTTCAAAAACCCAAATATTAAAATAGGCTTTTTACTCACATTTCTAACTCTCTCGGCTTCTTCGATACTATCCACTTGGAAGTAGTCAACATAAGAACTTAAAATTTTCGCCACATCTCTATCTCCGTGTCCATAAGCATTGGCCTTTATAACCGCTACTATCTTCGTTTTATCTTTCAACAAACCCCTAAATTGCTTGATATTGTGTATCAAATTATCTTTAGAAATTTCGAGATAAGACAGGAATCCATCATTCATAGGTTTCATTCTAGCATTTTCGTAAAATTTTGGTATACTAGCCATATGTTTGCCGGAGTGGCGGAATTGGTATACGCGCGCGACTCAAAATCGCGTCTCGCAAGGGATGGAGGTTCAAGTCCTCTCTCCGGCACAAACAAAATACAAGTTATATATATATGTATTTTTCTACATTTTATAGACGGCCGTCTCATAATTGTAATTCGTTAATTCTCGATTATATTATTTCGGGCTCTTGTTCAAGTTCTATGCCAAACCTGTCTTTCACTATTTTAATTATCTCATTTCGAGCTTTTTTTATGTCCTCACAGGTAGCATTACTTGTATTTACTAATACAAGAGCATTTTTTTCGTATACAGTAACATTGCCAAAAGACTTACCTTTTAAGCCAGCATTTTCTATAAGCCAGCCTGCTGGGACTTTTGTATGACTTTCATCTACAGAGAAAAATTTGGCATCAGGAAAATCTATTTTTATTCTTTCAGCTATAGAATTTAAAACTATTGGGTTCTTAAAAAACGAACCAACATTTGGAATAATATTTGGATCAGGCAATTTTTCTTTCCTTATATAAATAATCGCATCTCTTATCTGAGAAAGAGTAGGATTAATTATTTCTAAGTCTTCAAAATATTTTGCTACACCAGGATATTTAGGAATTGAGGGTAAAGACTTATTCAATCTAAATGTTACCGAAGTTATTATATACCTACCTTTTGCTTCGTTCTTGAAAATACTATCTCTGTATCCGAACTTACAATCTTTATTTAATATTTTATAAAATTCACATTTTTCTATATCGAAAGCTTCTACTTCTACTATCGTGTCTTTCACTTCGGACCCATACCCACCAATATTCTGTACTGGACTCGCTCCTACAGTTCCTGGAATCAGTGAAAGTGCTTCAATGCCTGTAAGATTCATCTCTACAGATTTACGAACAAAGTTATCCCAATTCTCACCAGCACTAACTTTGATATCTACGTATTCAGGAGTTTCATTAATAATTTCAAAACCTTTAATTTCAATCTTAAGGGCTATCACATTTAAAACCCCATCAGAAAAAACAATATTTGAACCTCCTCCTAATACAAAAATCGGTATATTCTTATACTTTCCATCGCTTTCCGCTATAGCGTAAAGCGATGGAAGTTCATCTATAGAGGAAATAACTGTAAAATATCGAAACTGCCCTCCTACTTTTAGGGTTGAATAATTCTTGATATCCACATATTCCTCTACTTTTATCATCTTGCAATTATATCATATATGAGATATACTAAGCAAGTAATAAAATTATTAATAATAACGATAATTATGAAAAAACAAACAGAATTACAAAAAATAGGACTTTTCATCAAAGAGTTGAGAGAAAGAAAACTTATGACTCAAGATGATTTCGCTAAAGCACTTGAGACTTCCCAAAGCGCTGTCGCTCGAATGGAAAAAGGTGAACAGAACTTCAGTACTGAAATCCTCGGTAAAATTAGTGAGGTTTTAAACCAGCAAATAGTTTCCTTATCTAATTCATCGATAGACTTTCAAATAACTGGAGGCAAAAAATTGCACGGTAGTATCAATACTAACTTCTCAAAGAACGGAGCAGTCGGACTCCTTTGCGCTTCCCTCCTTAACCGTGGCAAGACAACTCTTCACGGTATAGCCCGGATAGAAGAAGTCTATAGAGTCATCGAGATCCTTGAGAGCATAGGTGTATCTGTTAAATGGCTTGATCAAAGTTCTGTATTGATTACTCCACCAGCTAAATTTAGCCTAGAAAATATAAATGTAGCTTCTGCTATAAAGACTCGTTCTGTCATTATGCTTATCGGCCCACTAATTCACCTACTCCCTTCTTTTTCTATACCTCATGCTTCAGGATGCAAGCTAGGTAAGAGAACTATCTCTGCTCATACCTACGCCTTAGAAGATTTGGGTGTTAAAATAAAAACAACAAACGATGCATATAAAATTGAGAATAATAAATTAAAGGCAGCAGACATCGTCATGTATGAAGCTGGAGATACAGCCTGTGAAAATATCTTAACTGCTGTATCAAAAATTAATGGAACCTCAACCATCAGATTTGCAAGTGCAAACTACATGGTGCAAGAAATATGTTTCTTCTTAGAAAAACTTGGAGTAAAAATAGAAGGAATAGGTACATCGACTCTAAAAATTCACGGGGTTAAAGATATAAATATGGATATCGAATATACCAATAGTGAAGACCCTATAGAGTCTATGATGTTCATCTCTGCAGCCATAACTACAGACTCAGAACTTAAAATTCTACGTTGTCCTATTGATTTCTTATCTCTTGAATTAGAAAAGCTAAAAAGAATGGGACTAAAATATAAAATAACTAAACAATATAAATCATACAACGAAAGAACCAATCTCGTGGATCTACATATATACCCTTCTAAGTTAAAAGCATTGGAGGATAAAATACATGCTACACCTTACCCAGGAATCAATATGGACAACCTACCATTCTTCGTACCCATAGCAATCAAAGCGAAAGGTCAGACAATGATACACGACTGGGTATACGAGAACCGCGCTATATACTTCACAGAGCTAAATAGACTAGGTGCTAGTGTGACTCTAGCTGACCCACATAGAGTTTATATCCAAGGAGGCACTCCTCTTAAAGCTGCCCAAGTTGTCTGCCCTCCTGCCCTTCGCCCTGCTATGATCATCCTTATAGGAATGCTAGGAGCCAACGGAACTTCTATCCTTCGCAATGTCTATATGATTAGTCGTGGCTATGAAGAAATAGCAGAACGCCTAAACTCCATCGGTGCTGATATTAAAATACTGAAATAAATTTTATGAAATCCAAAAGAGAACAATTAGATATACTTAATCTCTATTGGGAAAAGAACTGTAAGTGTGAATTAAAAAAGACAGCCTCAAGAGCTGTATTTGGTGATGGAAATGCAGAGAGTGAGATCGTATTTATAGGCGAAGCTCCAGGTAAAAAGGAAGACGAAGGAGGAAAACCTTTCCTAGGTGCTGCAGGAAAATTCCTCGATGAAATGCTTGAAGGCATCAAAATGACGCGTCGCGCTTCAGTTGACGGTGCGCGACATGATTTCGCAAAATCAAATATCTATATAACCAATATCGTTAAGTATCGTCCGCCAAACAACAGAGATCCTGAGCAAAAAGAGAAAGATGATTGTAATGAATGGTTGATAAACGAGTTGAAAATAATATCACCCAAATTGATTGTATTTCTAGGTAGACACTCCATGCTCCGATTTTTCCCGAAGGAAAAAATCGGAAACATTCATGGCAAACTTATGATCATAAATACTAAAGAATTTGGAAAACAAGCATTCCTACCGCTATATCACCCTGCAGCTGCCCTTTACAATGGAGGAATGAGAGAAACTCTTATAAAAGATTTTAAAAAGATTCCAAAAGCATTAGAAAAAATTATTTAGCTTCTATTTTTCGTAGTAAAGCTTTTCAAGAAAAAATGTCTGGCCCCTCGTCCTCCCTCGTCCGAGGACTTTTTTATTGATAAGGTTTACGGAGATAAATTTAAATATTTTTTATTTCCAAACACATAAACATAGGGATCTCTTTACGAGCTCTATCTTCTGCAGCTTGTCTTGGACCTGTCTGACTTTGCTTATGAGAAATCCACTCTTCTAGACGGGTGATAGCAAAACCGTTCTTGGAGAACAACTTTACATAGTCTTGGAGTGAGCGATGGAAAGATATCGTCTTAATCTTCTTCTTTGGGTTCTTCTCTCCTGGGGTCATATCTATATATATTTTAGAAGGAGATAAATATTGACTAACGATTCTCGACTGTACCCCATTATCAAAGGACCAATCACTACCTTGAGGTACTCTAAATGCAGGATGATTAAGAACCAACACAATTTTCCCATCTTTCTTTAGAACTCTTTTGCATTCAGCAAAAACTTCTCCAACATTTTCAATATTCTGAATGGCTAGAACTACTACAATAGTATCAATAGAATTATCTTTTAAAAATTGCGCTCTATGTGCTGGTGAAATATAAAACGATACTTTTTCTTTAATATTTTTCTTAGCTGTTTCAATAAGATTCTTAGATAGGTCAGAAGCAAACACATCTGCCCCAGCGTGTGCAAAAACATTCGCAAAATAACCCTGTCCACAAGCTAGATCATAGACTCGCTCCCCTTTCTTTATATCAAGAATGCGAAGCAAATTCGGCAATACAACTTTAGCTTGATAACTATCATCATTTTTAAGCAATTCATCATACCAGCTGGCAACACTATTCCAAGAGGTATCCTTTGATTTTATAGGTAAATTTTTCTTCATTCGAACATTGTACCAGAAATATCGTATTAATAAAGCTATTCAATTATTGTGATATCTCTAGCTGATAGATCGTCCTCTTTATAATCTGGATATTCCTTTTTACGTCGAAAAAGAATAATGACTACAGCTCCAATTACTATTATACTTCCAAGACCTAACCAGGAATAAATTCTATAATTCATACCCAAAGAAGTGTCGGCTTTATCTGCACTAGCTACAAGATTATTTAAATTTACTATTTCTGGAATATTTTTTGTTTGAATATTTTTGGAAATATTTTTCTTGGGTGAATTAACTGGCAAACTTTTAACTTTTGGATTTTCAACTATAGGAATATTATTTTTGTAATTTGAAGTAGCTATTTGACCAGACAGATCGACTTCTTTATTTGGATTTAAATTTGAATCAATTATCTTATTAATTATTTTCATTTCTTGATTCTTAATTCCTGGTGTTGGTGATAATCCTACCCATAAACCATTGACCAACTGCAGAGAGTTACCATCCCCACTGCCACCCTGACTTGAATTATATGTTACAGAACTTATGATATTCAGATTTGAATCCTTTAAAGCAATATTTTCACTTATATTATTAAAACCAGTCCAACTACTATCAAATATTAAACCTGAAAAATTTGGCCAGTCAGCTTTAAATTTGATAACATTCTGGACGATAATTGCATATCCATCGGAAGGAACTAAAGAGCTCCCTTGTGGAACAAGCTTGTGCTTTGAATTATCAGAAAATAAATACCATTTGGATAGATCTACTGATTCCTTGCCTATGTTATGAACTTCAAACCACTCCCTGTTTGAGTCAGTACCACTGAGGTCATACATAATCTCTGTTATCTCTAAATCCGCATAAACCATACGAGCAAAAATAAAAAACATTATTGGTATAACTACAAAATGTTTTTTATTAAATTTAATCATAGAAAATAAATTATTCTAGAACTTTTCGTAAAACATCTTCTGGTACTTCCCTTTTAGCTTTTGGTTTTTGCCAGGATTCATCGACAGAAGATTCTTCTTTGGTCACTTCTTCTTTTGTCTGTAATGCCTCTTCAGGTTGAGATACACTTTGTACTGCTGGTGTCACATCCTCTTCTTTGATCTCCTCTTTTATTACTTCTTTTTCCTCATTTTTAATCTCTAATTCATCTTTGATATTATTAATAACCTCATCTTTTTTAGGTTCATCTTTATGTTGTTCTAGCTTATGATTCATAGTTCTATTCAGCAAGTCTTTAAGAGAGGCTTTCTTCTCTTCTGAAGCTTCTTTTACTGGAGCTATAAATTCTTTCTTTGCTTCTCCCTCTACTGGCTTTTTAAGAGATGAAAGTGACATAGAAACAGGAACTTCCTTTACTACTTCTTTTATCTCAGGATTCTTAGAAATTTCTTTTTGATTGTTGATACCTATCTTCTCTAGTAAACCCTTAAGTAGTGGTGATGGACCGCCGTGCTTTTTCTCTGTTTTAACATATGGCTGCTTATTCTGTTCGTAGTGCTTATTATTGCTTTGATTATTATTTGTATTTGTACGGTTATTATTATTTTCAGTACGATTAGGAAGAATAGGCTTGATCTTATTATCACCCTGATTCTTAGAAACTCTGAAATTTGTATCTATTACGGGGAATTCAATACCTAAAGCTGCAAGTGGAGATGTAGAAACTTTCTCTTCTTGTCGTGAAGATCTTGAGGCCACGAATCCTGTCTCTGGCTTTAATTCCCCACTCTTTATCTTAAACATACATTCCTTGCAATACACAGGTCTTCCTTCTTTCGGCTCGAAAGGTACCATTGTAGACTTTCCACAATTAGAACAGTCGGCTTTGTATTTAGCCTCACCTTCTCCAACCTGAAGCATCCCACTCCATTTGGAAATCTCATCCTCAACTTCCTGTCTCGAACGAGTAAAAAGCTTGCGTGAAGATTCTATAATCTTATCCTTAACACCAGAAGTAGCGTCTACTTTGAGCGGAGCAAGAGTTGTAGCAGAAAAAGGTCGACTCGTAACTCCATTGATCATTAATTTAAGATAAATATGATAGTTCGGTAAGTTAACCAAATCCTGAGCCATAAATTCTGGTTCAAATTCCTTTTCTAAAAAGTCTGCATCATCAGCACCAACACGGAAAATAATCATTGTCCCAACGTTGCCGAAAACTGCATCACGTACTTTTGAACCATCTTTGTTTTCAAGCTGAGCAGTGTACTGGTGGGCAACAGTAAGATTCAAGCGATATTTTCGGGCTTCTGAAAGAATGTTTGCAAAGGCATCTGTAGCAAAGTTTTGGAATTCATCAACGTATAGATAAAAGTCTTTACGTTCTTCTTCTGGGATACGGACACGCTCCATCGCAGCAAGCTGTATCTTCGTAATTATCATACCTCCTAATAATGCTGAGTTGTCTTCACCTATACGCCCTTTTGATACATTTACGAGGAAAATTTTTCCTTCATTCATTATATTAAAAATATCAATGGTAGACTTTGGTTGGCCGACAACATTACGAATGATAGAGGTAGATAAGAATTGTCCAACCTTATTCTGAATCGGAGCAATAGCTTCGTTTCTGAATTGTTCACGCCATTGTTCATATTCATGAACCCAGAAAGCCTTAACAACGGGGTCTTTCAAATTACCTATAATCATCTGACGATAATCTTTGTCGACAAGAAGCCTAGGAATACCAAGAAGAGTTGTCCCTGGTGTATCAAGCAGGGCTAAAATAGCATTGTTCAAAATATATTCCATACGGGAACTCCAAGCATTCGCCCAAATCTTTGTGAAAATACCCATAAGACCTGAAGCTACTAAGTGCTTGTATTTAGGATCATCAAGCTGAATGACATTAAATCCTATATGGAAGTCCGTATCTGCAGGATTAAAATAAATAACATCCTTAGTTCTATTTTCTGGAATCAGATGCAAAATCTCCTCTACGAGCTCTCCGTGAGGATCAACTACGCATACACCTTCACCGTTTTGAATATTCTGGACTATGAGATTCGAAAGTAGTACAGACTTACCTGTACCTGACTTTCCTAAAATATACATGTGCTGACGACGGTCCTTACGCTTTATCCCGAAAACTTCATCGCTATTACGAAAGTTCGTCTTAGCAAAATAAGTTATATCTCGATTGTGAGGAATTTCTTTCTCCATCCCGTTAGAAGCAGGTCGCGGTCTATCGTTAAATAGACTAAACCTTAATTAAAAAAATAAATAAAAATATACTTTTATGACCCATCATCCACTGCGACCGCGGCTTTTAACGGGACCATATATTAATTATATTATACAGTGATTCTATTAAATAAAAAAGGGGTAAATAAAATATATTGACAAATTTCATTTACAAGCCTAAAGTTTATACAAAGCTCATCATATGAAAACAATACTAGAGATGACCTCAATAGACTGGTTAATATTCTGACTGGCAATTGGGGCTCACGTGCCTCTTGTCCTAGGGACAATAAGGCAAAAAAATGACAAAAGTCAAACTTTTGTAACATGGGTATTATATTTTCTATTAGATGTTATTACGTTTTTTTCGGCCTTAGAAACAGAAAAAGATAGTAGTTTCATAATATTATTAGGATTTTCTGTCGGTTCATTTATCATGTCTATAATTCTTTTTTATCAAAAAAGAATAAAATGGACAAAATTGGAAACTTTAATAATATGTCTAGTAATAATATGTATTATCATGTTTAAAACTAGTGGCCCTTACTGGGCGTTAATATTTGGCATAATTTCTGAGTGTGTTGTCGGTATCTATCTTATAATTAAAACATGGCAAAGACCTAAAGTTAAATATAACTTTACGGCTTATATCATTTTCTTAATTGTTAGTATATTAGCTACCATCAATGCAAAAGACTGGACTATCCCCTCTGTAGGATATCCCGTCTGTGAGACTATTCTAAATATAATCATATTAATCCCGCTAATTATAAAATGGCGGAAGAAAAAAATTAAAACTGTAAAATTAAAAATGGCTTGAAATTCTCATATAATTTCAAGCCATTTATTAATATATTTTAATTAATTTTTATTTAAAATTGTAGAATGAAAAATTTCTCGGAGTTGCTGCATCTGAGA
>CAIJLF010000105.1 GCA_903821415.1 uncultured bacterium
AAGCTGTTGCTATTTCAGACTGGAAAGGAAAGCTCTATACTATATCTAAAAAATACAATTTGTCTGTAGACAAAATGGGTATTTTAGAAGAAATTACTGTTAAGACAATAAATGGTGAGATTCATACAAGTGCTTATGAAAATGAAGTTCTCTCTAGAATAAATCTACCTGCAGATAAGAACAAAGAAATGGTGACAGAAATAAATGAAGAAATATTCAAGGTTATTAAGGGATCGCTTGTTAATAGTTCAAAGGTAAAGCCATCAGGTGATAAAGAGATACCTCTACCTCCTTATGTAGCTAAAAAGGAAGAGACTATACTAATACCTCTTCCGTCTTATAATAAAGAAGAAGTTAAAATTGAAATTAAAAAAGAAGAAAAAATAATAGAAAATGAAGATGATCTCTATAAGAAACATGGAATTGAAATAATATCTGACGTTCCTGTAGCCCCAGACCAAAGTGTCTTAAGTACTGAGAAGAAAGAAGAAATTAATTATAGAGAAGAAATACCAGCTTCTACAGAAAAAATTAAAGATGAAACAAATGTAAATGTAGAAAAAAATGAATATATAGAAGTGGTGCCAGAGGCTCCAACAGGAAACATAATTACAAATAAACTTTTTGGTAATACAACAAGTAAAACAACAGTTAGTGATTATTCACTACCTAAGATAAGTAAACAGGCCGATCCGTTTACTGGAGTGGAGGGAAGTGCGAATGCGAATCCTCACGACCCATACCATGAAGTTATATAAATAATAATTAAAAAATGCAATTTAAAGTTCCACAATTTATAGACATAGAAGATAAAATTTTCGGTCCATTCACTTTTCGTGAATTCGTTTTTCTTATCGGTGGGGGAGGTATGGCTTATGTATTATACAAACTACTACCTTTCCTTATCGCTATATTATTTATAATTCCTGTGATAGGCCTCACTATGTGTCTCGTTTTTGTAAAGGTTAATGGTAAGCCGTTCCTTTTTTATGTAGAAGCATTTTTTAATTATATTGTTTCGAGTAAGCTTTATATATGGAAGCAAAGATTGTTGAAAAAAAGTGTAGACCAAGAAGATGATGTCCCCACTAGAACAAAGATTTCAAATGTACCAATGCTATCGGAGAACAGACTGAAGGATCTATCTTGGAGTCTAGATGTTCAAGAAAGAAATAATCAATAATTAGTAATTAAAAATTGGGAATAAATAAATGATTTAATTATGATATAATATCATTAGTTATAAATTATTAATTCCTAATTCTTAGTTCATAATTATATATTTATGGCAATCAACGCAAAAGCTGCACAAGAATTCGTTCCAATAAAAGAAGTTAGAAACGGAGTCATAGTACTTAAAGATGGCGGTCTTCGTTCTGTGCTTATCGCTTCTTCTATCAATCTTTCTCTTAAGTCTTCTGAGGAACAAGTTGCTATTATTAATCAATTTCAAGTGTTTATAAATGGTCTTGATTTTCCTACACAAATAGTAGTTCAATCTAGAAGATTAGATATTAGACCATATTTGATAATGCTTGAGGCGAGATTAAAAGAGCAAACAGAACCATTGTTGAAAATACAAACAAGGGAATATATCAATTTTATAAAGTCTTTTACAGATGAAGTAAATATTATGACTAAAACTTTCTTTGTCGTCGTTCCTTATAGCCCTGGTATCATAAAATCGAAAAATGGAATGATAGATAGTCTTCTTGGTGGGGGAGCACCTAAAAACCAAGTTGAAGATACTAAAAAAGCTATGGATTTAGCTTCTTTTGAAGAAAAACGTAGTCAACTAGAACAAAGAACAAATGTTATTGTGGATGGTCTGAGTGGAATAGGTATTAGAAGTAGTCAACTTAAAACAGATGAAATTGTAGAGCTTTTTTATAAGACATTTAACCCAGGGGATATTAGTCAGGGTATTAAACTTCAATAAATATTATTATGGA
>CAIJLF010000106.1 GCA_903821415.1 uncultured bacterium
CAGCTGCAAGCGGTATACCAATTATATTATAAAAGAAGGCCCAGAAAAGATTTTGCTTGATTCCCCTCATTGTTATTTTAGACAATTTTATCGCTTTGACAAGCTTAGAAATGTCTCCGTTAAGTAATGTAATACCAGCGCTCTCTATCGCTACATCCGTACCAGTCGCCATAGCGATACCGACATCCGCTTGTGCGAGTGCCGGAGCGTCATTTACTCCATCTCCTGCCATCGCCACTATGTGTCCACTTTTCTGTAGCTCAATAATTTTATTTAGTTTATCTTCTGGGAGTACTTCTGAGATAACTTCATCTATTCCTACTAGGCTACCTATATATTCTCCTGTATTTTTGTTGTCTCCTGTTATCATTATTGTTTTAACACCAATCTTACGGAGACTTTTGATAGCTTCTTTTGCTTCTGTTTTTATAGCGTCTGAGACCATTACAAATCCAAGTACTACATCTCTATTTGCTAGAATTATAGGTGTTTTACCTTCAGATGTTTCCATTTCAAACAAATTTTTATCGAAGTCTAAATTAAGTTCATCTATCAATCTAGTATTACCAGCAAAATATTCTATATCATATACTTTTCCTTTCAATCCTTTTCCTTTTATATTTTCAAAATTTGAAATTTCAGTTATTTTTATATTTTTTTCTTTGGAATAATTCATTATTGCATTAGCTATGGGGTGTTCAGATTTATTTTCAAGCGAAGCTATTATAGAAATAAAATTTTCATCAGTTGTATCGGAATAATTTTTAAAGTTAACTAATTCTGGATGCCCTTTTGTTATTGTTCCAGTTTTATCCACTACGATGACGTTTACTTTATGAAGCTTTTCTAATGTCGCAGCATCCTTGATGAGTATCCCTTCTTTTGCTCCAAGTCCAACTCCTACTATAATAGCAGTAGGAGTAGCGAGTCCTAAAGCACAAGGGCATGCTATCACTAATACACCCACGAAAGACATTAACCCAAATGAAAGTGCATGAGTGAGTCCTAGATAATGAATCCCTACTGTAAGCCATAAAATAAGGGTTAAAAATGATATAGCAAGAACTATGGGCACAAATACACTTGATATTTTATCTGCCAGAGCTTGTATAGGAGCACGACTACCTTGAGCGCTCTCTACCATTTTAATGATATGTGCAAGAAAGGTCTCTGATCCGATCTTTGTAGCTTTGAAAGTAAAAGCACCATTTGTATTAAGGGTTCCAGCTACAACTTTATCTCCCACTTTTTTTTCTACTGGCATGGGTTCGCCTGTAATCATAGCTTCATCTATAAAAGAGGATCCATCGGTAATAATTCCATCGACAGGAACTATCCCTCCTGGTTTTACTATTATAAATTCACCATGAATAACTTCATTAATTGAAACCTCAATTTCTTTTTCATCGCGGATCACTAAAGCAGTTTTAGCTTGTAGATTTAATAACTTTTCTATAGCGTCGCCTGTTTTTATTTTTGATCGAGTTTCTAGGAATTTACCCAATGTGATAAATGTTATGACGATAATAGTCACATCAAAATATGTATTCTCTACACCGGAAAAATTCTTTAATAAAGTATCCTCAAAAGCCCCCATCACAAAACTATATAAATA
>CAIJLF010000107.1 GCA_903821415.1 uncultured bacterium
ATTTGAGAACTGATTTTCAAGTGACTTATACAACTTTGAAAAATTCTTTGAAATCACTGTTATCTTTTTATTTACTCCATTTACTTCAAAATATTTATTTATTGAGTTAATAACAGGAAGAGTAAGTATTCCATCTCCCATTGGATCATCAAGAACCACAACAACCTCTTTGCAATTTTCAAGACCTTTTACTAGAGGTGCATTTTCATAAAATTCTTTAGAGTATGGTTTTTCACCCACATTGTAGTTTTCAATATAAATATTTTCTGCTTGACGTCCTAGTCTTGTTTTTTCATTTTTAACAAAATCACCAACAGAAATATATTTACTTGTATCATTTACTCCATAGTAACGCTTATTATAAGCAGCAACTTTATTAAGTATTACCTTCTTAATAAACTCATCAGAAGAAATGTATTTATCTGTATCATCATTCTTGCCTTTACGATATTTTTCATTATATTCTTTTGTTTGTTCCTCTATAACAGCCTTTTCTTCAGGTGTAGTATTTTTGAAATTTTTCAATAATGCAAAACGTTTAACCATAAAACCATACTTAGTATTGAGCTTAGGATTTGTCGTAATACTATTAATTAGTTCTTCGGTTTGTACCTCTGAATTTCTATATGATTTTAATTCTGAATAATATCTCTTTCTTCTTTCACTATAACTATATCTAGGGCGATCTACTCCCTCTCTGTAAGTTATTGGCTCAAGTGGAGTACGAGTAACTACAGGAATGAAATACGGCATTTCTGTATCTAGTGGAATACCCAAGTTTGTTATAGGAATTTCGGTATGAGTTGGAACAACAACTGGGATATCATGTGCGTGGTCTGTGCCAATATGAGTACTGAGTATTTGCATCATTTGACGTCCGTCAGACATATCTCCATTATGTTTTGCAATTTCAATAAAGGCTCCGTCGTATTTAGCATGCCCATTTACATTTTCGAACAACATTTTAATATTTGGATCTTCATGATTAAAATGTATTAGTCCGTCTGGACCTATGATTCCTTTTATAACATGAGCTTGAGTATCTTTTGTGACAGAAAGAAGAACTTCAAGTTTGCCTTTCAGCATCTCGTCACGAGCGGCAACTGAAATACCATCCTGGAAAGAACCATCATTTGTCATATGTTGAACAGTCATAACATAGTCTCCATGTTCATCAATACCAGTACCATTTATACCAGCCCATTGAGTTCTCAATTCATTTAAATCTGCTCCAAGTCGATGTCCTGGAATATTAGGATCATTATACATAGGAGTATCATTACCCATCCAACTTCTTGATATATGCGTAGTTTTATCAAGGTTAGCATGAACCCAATCTTTTGCGTGAGTTGTAACTTGTGTTGTTCCATCTACAACATCACATGTCGTTGTTGCAACTATTCCATCCTCACCAAGTCTAGCGATGGAGGCTTCGTCAATATTTCCACTCGCATCAAAATTCAAAGGAATATGATTTGAAATTATCTGATCACCTCTTAAAATATTATAAGTGCAATCTGGATTTTGTATAATACTTGTTCCTTCTGGTAATTTAAAATGATTACCATCTAGAGGTATCTCTACTGGATGTCCCATTTCCATATGAGAAGGATGTCCTGTAATCCAACCACGGAGGTGTTCAAGCGGTGTCTGAGTGACAGCCCCTGCGTCATGATGAAATCCACTCTCAAAAAATCCTTGGACATCATCTTTGAAGAATGCAACTGTTTCTTGAATTGTTGCTCCTATTATTAAACCACTTACAACTGTCTTTAAAACTTTCTTTGCGACTTCTTTTGTTTTAAATTTACTGAAAGCTTTATCATTTGCATCTATACCCTTAGCTCCACCCAAAAGAGAATTTTCTATTGTCTGAGTTTGTCTTGATAAATAAGTATCAAACGTTTCTCCCTGTTGAGGAACACTAAGTGATCCACTGTCTATTCTCTTACGTAATTCGACTTTTGCTCTTGCTGTCAAAATAGTAAGATCTGTGCTCTCCTTTTCAACACTACCAATATTTGTATATGAAATAAGGTCAATTTTCTTTCTGTCATTAAGTGTCTTGAGTGCATCAATCTCTGCAATACTTGCAAAAATATTATCTAACTCGTCTTGTTTAAAATCTTTTGGAATATCTTTACCGTTCTGATCTTTTGTAAACATCAAACTACGAAGTCTTTCGGCTAAAACCGTAGAGCTCTCCATCTGATATTGAAAACCTTGCATTTGTTCTCTTCTTTTACTGTCTGGTCCTATTTGGGCACCTTCTGCCATTTCTAGACCATGTTGAGCTCTTTCAGCTGCAAGTCTCTGGCTTTCGTTCATTCCTGCAAAAGCACTAGAAATCGCCACAGCAGCACCAAATGTTCCATAAGCTGCAGCTTTACTTCTCAAAACTTTTTTACCCATCCCTACTGAGATAGAGTAAGCCAAACCAATAGATGTCGAAAGAACAGCTGGACTAATAAATCTTCCAACTTTAGACTTTTTCATTTTGTCTACAATCTTGTCTACAGTATTAAAATGCGCCTCAGTCTTCAAACTACTCTTAGCCTTACCTATTATAAAATTTAGATCATAATTTAGCTCTTCTCTTTTTGCACCGTGAGCAATAGCAAGTTTTGCATTTTGAGCTATTTCAAAAAGATTATCAGCATAAGTACCTGAACCTTTTAAAATATCAGTATTGTTTAATCTACTTAGGATTCTATCTTTTTCATTTTTAAAAGCTTATCACCTAGAGTTCCTTTTGTGTATTCATCAATCAGAGTTTTTATCTCTGTCTTAGCTCTGTTAGCTTCTGGATCTTGATTATCAATAATTTTCTTTTCTTCTCCATTATTTCTATCTATAGTCCCATCATATTCTGAGGCAAAACGATCAGATATGCCTTGCATAGCCCCTTCGTGAGCAGCTTTGTTGTCATCTTTTATTCTTCCAGCATAAATATTTCCAGTATTTTTTATTTCATTTGTAACTCTATTTACTTCTTTTTGTCTATAATATTCATCAAAAAAAGTGTGCTTCCATAATTTTATAGCCCATCCTTTTATACCCTTAAGACTCTCTTTGGAGGCTGTCATATGGGCATCTGCAGCTTTACGAGCTTCAACTTCAGCAATTTCATCAATATTTACCACAACAGCCTTTTTATTTGCCATTTCTATTGCTTGTCTTTTTGCTTCTTCTTGAGCTTGATCTTTTATTTCACTTTCATCTACTTCATTAGTAACAGTAGCTACATTATCTTTATTGATCTTGGTCATATTAGTAATTCTTGGTTAATAAATAATAATCTAATGAATTAGGAAAGATATGTTTGTTTAAAAACAATAAGTTCAGAAGCAATCAATTGCGCGAGATCAGGAATATTATCTCCGCAGAATTTCTGCGTATCCTCATCTGATATGTCACTATCTAGTAACTTATTAAATTCTTCTAATTTTTCAGGAGAAAGATTGTTAATAATAACCGCATTTACACGGTCTTCTACTCTACTTAGAAGGTCGGCCTTAATCTGGTCGACAACTTCCTTTTCTAAATCTTCAGGAAACTTTTTCTCTAATACTAAGCGATCAACAAACATTGCTAAATCTAAATTTTCACCTGCA
>CAIJLF010000108.1 GCA_903821415.1 uncultured bacterium
ATGTGGTGCCCGTCTCCAAGCCCGGCGCGCTTGTTGCGGCCATCCCGCAAAACTCAAATTCCACCACGGATGTAACTTTATCCTCAAATACCTTACGGAAGATAGAGATTCAACTTTCTAACTGGCCTTCAAACCCCATATTAAACTCCATTAAGACTAATTCCTGGTTTAAAGTTTACAGGTGCGTCTACGACGAAAAAACTGCAATCTTAAATATTGATATGGATACCCCGCCCCTGGATAAATTTAAAGCGATAATAAGTATTACAAAAAATTCAAAGTGGATCAAAAAGGTAACGATTAACTGGAAAGATATTGCAGCTTATGACGGGATTAAAGTGGAATTTAAAGAGAAAGGTTATTAATGAAATCTACCTAGTCCCTCACATTTAACGCAACACTCTGGTGATATAATACCAGAGGAGGCGTTGAAAATCAATGACAGGGATAAAATATTCTAGACTAACTCTAAAAGAACGAGAAGAAATAAGTAGGTGTCTGGCTGTTGGCAAAGGGACAAGAGAAATAGGTAAGTTTCTTCGCCGGCATCCAAGTACGATAAGCCGAGAAATTCGAAAAGGTGGTTGTAATAAGTTCAGGTACACGTATAGAGCCGCGAAGGCAGATAGAAGAGCAAAAAGAAACGCAAGTAAACGAAAGCGTGGTAAAAGCAGGCTCGCAAAAGAAAAATTGCTCAGACTACAAGTGATAGCATGGCTTAGACAGAGATGGTCTCCTGAACAGATTGCAGAATATCTTAAAAAAGTGTATCCTAGAAATATGAAAATGAGGATATCGCCAGAGAGTATATATAGATATGTGTATGTACTTCCTAAGGGCATGCTTAAAGAAGAACTAGTGGCATCTTTACGACGAGAACATCACCGAAGATATCGTCGCAGAAAAAGCAATGTAGAAGCTAATAAAGAAATGAAAGACATGATTAGTATCGACCAAAGACCTGCAGAGATTGAGGGACGGGAAATACCTGGACACTGGGAAGGCGACTTAATGATAGGTAAGAACCGTCAATCGGCAATAGGAACACTTGTTGAAAGAAAGACCAGGTATCTAATGCTCGTAAAACTGAAGAACAAGCGCTCCGAAGAAGTACTAAAGAAATTCTCAAGACGATTCAAGAAGTTACCGGCAGACTTGAGAAAAAGCCTGACATACGATCAGGGTCGCGAGATGGCAGAGCATAAAGCTCTAAGCAAAGAAGCTGAAATTACTGTATATTTTGCTCACAAAGGAAGCCCGTGGGAGCGCGGTACAAACGAAAATACCAACGGGTTGTTAAGGCAGTTTTTTCCTCACGGAACAGATTTAAACAAAGTGACACAAAAAGAAATAAATAAAGTGGAAAAACTGATGAATGGACGACCAAGAAGAACATTAGGATTTAATACACCAGAAGAAGTTTTTAGTAAAAGTGTTGCGTTAGATTGTTGAGACTAAGTTAGATCAAAATTCTAAATCCTAAACAAAATCGGTGGAATCATATGAATTCTTTGTTTAGTTATTAGTGCTTTGACCTTAGTGCTTGTTTAGAATTTAGTGTTTTGTTCTTAAAATTCGACTTTCCCTATTAAATTAGAAATTTGTCGTCCGCCATTCTCTTTGGAGGATAGACTTTAAGTTTATTCTGAAAACCATATACTGCCTTCACCGAAGGTGTTTTCTATATAACCTATAAGCTCCGGGTTCGGGGATATTTTTATAGG
>CAIJLF010000109.1 GCA_903821415.1 uncultured bacterium
AACCGCTGTATAGAGATTTTGCAGATCTCTGCCTTACCACTTGGCTACCAGGCCGGTATATTATCTTAACCTTGGATTAATAATTCGTCAATTCTTTGTCTGTTTTTTTCTCCTTCATCTATTTCAACTTCAAGGAAGGGAACAGGATTTATCTTTAATCCTTTTGAAACGTATTTTCTCAAGTCTCCTAGATTCCTTCTGATGAATCCATAAGCAGCTTTTTCTTTCTCACGAGGAAGGACACTGACCATTATCTTAGCTCTTTTATTATCAGGAGAAAGGAGAACCCTAGTGACAGTTATCATAGAAGTAGGACCAGCCTCTCTTTCTATAAAGATAGCAGCAAGCTCTTTTATATGATTTGTTATTTTTTCAGTTCTAAATTCAGACATAAATTTAAGGCGTAACAAATTATTTTATGAAAAAATGTCTGGCACCTCGTCCTCCCTCGTCCGAGGACTTTTTTAAGAATATAATTTGTGTAGCTTTTGTATTATTATTTTATCGTTATTATAAATGCTTCAAGCACATCTCCAGGGGCGATACCTATCTTTGTTTCTACTTGGACTCCGCACTCATTCTCTTCGAGTACTTCCTTTGCTTTTATTTTATATTGCTGAAGTTCTATTATTTTACCTTTACCTATTTCAAACTCTCTACGCATTATACGGACCATTCCACCGTTCACTATTCTTCCTTGTATTACTTTTCCTCCTACTACTTGTCTGTCTTTTGTAGAACCAAAAGTTTTGAGAATTTTGAGTGATCCTGTGACTTCTACTGTCTCTACTCTTGGTCTTCTTTCTTCAATAAGGATTTTTAACCAGTCAGTTAGTTTGTATATTATATCAAATACCTCGACATTTATTTTGAGTGTTTCGTTTAGGTCTTTAGCTCCGTTGTCTAGCTTCGTATTGAATCCTACGACTACAGTCTCTTTGTTTGCATTTGCCATCTTTAAGTCAGACTCATTGATAGCTCCAACACCAAAGCTGATTATCTTATAGGATATTTCATCATTATTTAATTTACTTATTTCTTTCTCTAGAGCTTCCATAGATCCTACAACATCCGTTTTGATTATTATTGGAATTATTTTACCAGTTTGAATAACATTTTTCTGTTGAACTTTATTATTTAAAGATTCATTTTTAACCATCTCAATATAATTCTCAGCTTCTTTCTTGTTTGCAAATGATTCGAAGGAGCTTCCTACTTCAGGCATTGATTCAAATCCAACAAGAAGAATAGGGGAAGAGAAAGTTGCCTCCTTTATAGGTTTACCTAAAAAGTTTTCCATAATACGAGTAGTTACGAGAGCTTCTCCTGCTACTACTATCATCCCTGACTTGAGTATTCCATTTTTTATTATTGCTGTAGCAGATATCCCACGCTTTGGTTCACGATTTGCTTCAATTATGATTCCAGATGCATTTTGTTTTGAATCTCCTGTAAAGGATTGCATATCAGCAACGAGAATAATCATATCTAAAAGTTCACTTACCCCAGTACCAACTTTTGCAGATATAGGAACAAAGGGGATATCACCACCTAGACCTTCCAAGTAAATACCTTTCTCTACAAGATCCATTTTAGTTTTTTCTACATTAGCATTTGGTCTGTCTATTTTGTTGATAGCCACTATATATGGTATCTTACTTTCTATTATAGTGTTATAAGCTTCAAGAGTCTGAGCTTTAACAGAGTCTTCTGCTGATACTACCAAGATGGCTATATCCGCTGCATATGCACCTCGTGCACGCATTTTAGAGAAAGCCTCGTGGCCCGGAGTATCTAAGAAGGTTATAAGTCTGTCTTCACCTGTTTCACTTTTATGACTAACTTCATATGCGCTTATACTTTGGGTTATACCTCCTGCTTCACCAGCAACTATGTTTGACTTACGAATATAGTCTAGAAGCGTTGATTTCCCATGGTCGACGTGTCCCATAACAACTACGACTGGTGGTCGCATTTTTTTAGTTATATCTTCTTGTTGTAATGGATTTTTGTTCATTTTTTTATTTGGATTTCTCTAATACATCTTTTTCTTCTGCTGATAGTTCAAAGTCTGACTTACCTCCAATTATTGGCTTTGCAAATATACTCATACGGTCTCGTGCATACAGACTAGACATAACTACACCGTTACCTTCATCATTCATAAATGAGATAGCAAAACTTTGGTTGCTTCCTGCATCTAGGAAAGGATTAAAACGGATGGTCTCTACACTTCTAATAGATTTATTTAATCTACCATCTACTGTTATCAAATGCTTGTTTATGACTTCCTGAGTATTTTTGAGTTCTTTCATTTGACTTCCAATTTCAATCATAACTTCTTCTAGATTACGAGCCTTTGTTCCAGCAAAAAACTTTTTAAATCTGTATTCTGTTAACCCTATCCATATCAATAGGATTATGATGATACCTGATAAAATGTAGACTAAGATAGAAATACTCATCCCGTTAGAAGCAGGTCGCGGTCTATTTTAAAAATAAACTAACCCTGCAAATTTAGATTAAAATAATAATTTTTCTCTATTTACCCGTTTTCACTGCGACCGCGGCTTTTAACGGGACTCATAACTTAAAAGAGTATATACTAATAAGGCTTTTTTTACAAATATGTTATAGTAATAGGTATGTTTAAGAGTAAATATATATATTTAGATAATGCCAGTTCAACACCTATAGATAAAAGGGTGATTAACTTGATGTCTATATATAATAAGAATTTATATTCGAATCCGACCTCTATTCATAGTTCTGGAGTAAAAGTAAGAGAAATTATAGAAGAATCAAGAGGGAAAATAGCTAAAGGACTAAATGCTCATAGTGATGAGATAATCTTTACTGGAAGTAGCACAGAGAGTAATGCTTTGGCTATATTAGGATTAATTAATAATTACAAATTAAAAATTAACAATTTAAATTCAAATAAGATAATTCCTCATATCGTAACTTCTCAGATCGAGCATCCTGCAGTTCTTGAGAACTGTCGCCTGCTTGAAGAGAGAGGAGAGGCAGAAGTGACTTATGTATCTGTAGCTAAGAATGGAATTTTAAATCTAGAAGAATTGAAAGATTCCCTAAAGGAGAACACTGTCTTAGTTTCTATAATGTATGCCAACAATGAGATAGGCACCATACAGCCTATGCAAGAAATTGCAAAAATAATTAGGCACTTCAGAAAAACGAGCAAAATATCCAAACCCGGTATGGACATTTATCCTTTATTTCATACTGATGCTACTCAAGCCATGAATTATCTGGATACTTCCAATGTAGAAAAGCTCGGAGTAGATATGCTGTCTTTTAATGGTACTAAAATTTATGGACCAAAAGGTATCGGAGTTTTATACAAGAAAAGATCAGTAGAACTTTCTCCTATATATGAAGGAGGAGACCAAGAGTTTGGATTAAGATCAGGGACTGAGAGCGTAGCCACTATCGCAGGAATGTCTTTGGCATTTGAGATCATAAACAAGATGAAAGTAAAAGAATCGGAGAGACTTACTCATATTCGTGATTATGCTGTCGATAAATTATTAAAAATAAAAGTTTCTCCTTACAAGATAATTCTTAATGGTGATCCTAAAGAAAGACTTCCAAATAATATAAATATTTCTATTACTGGGATTTCAAGTGAACTCTTAGTTATAGAACTCGATGCAAAGGGGATAGAAGTCTCTGCGAAGAGTGCATGTAAGAGTGACGACGATACAGGCTCCTATGTTATCAAAGCGATAAGAAAGATTTGCAAGAAAAATAATGAAGAAGAAGGCTCTCTCCGTATAACCCTCGGCCGTCAAACCAAAAAGGCAGATATAGATAAAATGGTTTCAGTTTTAAATAAAATATTAATTACATACAGCAAGTGGAAATAGTAGGCAGGTGTGATATAATAGTCACATGGATATCAAAGATTTAGACAAAAAACAGCTTATTTTGCTTACATTACTTATAACCTTTGTAGTTTCTATAGCTACTGGGATTGTTACCGTCTCTCTTATGAGCCAGATGCCGAAGAGTGTACCTCAGACGATAAACAATGTTATACAAAGAACTATAGAAAAAGTAACAACAGTAGAAACCCCCGTTAAAGATACGACTACCACAGATAAAACACAGGATACTAATTTTATAAGTGGAAGTAATGAATCTATCGTTTCTATTTACCAAATTAATAAAGATGTTTCTTCCACTGCTGATTCATTAATTATTTTACCAGCAACAGGTACGACTCCAACTTCTATTAATTCGAATAGTGAACCCAATTTGGTTGTAGAAAAAGAACTTGGCCAAGGAGTTATAATTTCAGACGTTGGTTTAATTTTAGTAGATTCTTTTATTCTAAATGAAAGTCAGGTCTATAAAGTTATACTAAACAAGACAGACTTTGATGCAACAGTCTTGAAAAAGTTTAGTAATGGATTTACAATCTTGAAAATTACAGAGAAGAAAGTATCTACGACTCCCACAAAAACAACCGACACAACAAAAGCAACCACTGGTATTTAAAATTAT
>CAIJLF010000110.1 GCA_903821415.1 uncultured bacterium
ACACATCCCAATTTTTTATAAACACGCCTTTTCCACACCTTATTAACTTACTTAAACATTATTCTTATTTTCTCTATCTCTTGAAGTAATGCGGGATCTGTTTTTAAATCTTCTTTAATCTTTAGGTGTGAGTGTATCGCTGTCGTATGGTCTCTTCCTCCTAATTTACTACCTATTAAAGGATAAGATATATTAAAATCCTCTCTTAGTATATACATAGCTACCTGTCTTGCTTTTACTATCTCCTTCCTCCTCGTTTTTTCATATATAACCTCTTTTGATATACCATAATGATTTGAAATTATCTCAACTATATCTTTAATTGCAACAGTTTTCTTTGGTTTAATATTATTTTTTATTAAAATTTTGATTTCATTTAGAGAAAGAGCTTTATTTTTAAGCTGTGTCTGGCATATTATAGTGTTTAGACTCCCTTCAAGCTCACGGATGTTTCCTTCAAGTATCTCAGCCAAGTAAGACACTATTTCATTATCTATTATGGAATTAGTTGATTCAAACTTAGCTTTTATAATAGCAATTCTTGATTCATAATCTGGTTCAACTATCTGGACTGTCATACCAGAGGCAAATCTAGATTGAAGCCTCTCTTCTAATCCTTGAATAAAGTTAGGGTGCTTATCTGATGAAAAGATTATTTGTTTGTTACTTTCATACAACGTATTAAATAAATGAAATAATTCTTCTTGTGTTTTATCTTTACCAGATATGAACTGTATATCATCCATAATAATAACATCATACTTTCTATACTTTTCTTTAAAAGAGTTAGGATTTTTATTTTGTATAGAATTTATATAATCAATAGCAAATCTTTCTAAAGAAACATAATATATCTTCTTACTAGGGTGTTTTATTTTTATTGTATTACCTATCGCTTGAATCATATGAGTTTTACCGAGACCTGTCCCACCATAGATAAAGAAAGGATTGTAATTTTGACCAGGGTTTGTAATTATAGCTTGAGCGACAGCATAAGCAAGTTCATTAAAAGGTCCAACAACAAACGAATTAAAATTATATTTAGGATTCAAATTGTCTTCCTTGTTCATATAAAGATCATTCAAAGGAAGTTCTTTATTAATATTCATTTGTTTTACAATTGTATTTTCAATATTTTTATTAACAGCTTCATTTTTATAGATTATATATTCAATACTACGAACACCCTCTTCATATCCTATAATAGTTTTAAGTATTAATTTATGGAATTTATTATAAAGCCAATCTTTTACAAATTCATTTGGTACACCTACATACAGAGTACCCCCTTCTTCCCTCACTATAGATGTATTTTTAAACCAAGTGGTAAAATTAGCCTTTGATATACTCAATTCTATTTCAGACAGACATTTTTCCCAAAGCTCTTTTGTATTCATAAACCCCATTATACCTACGTTTAAAGAAACACAACAATTTAATATCTTAATTAAGGTGTTAATAACGTGTGGATATGTTTATCGACCTAAGTTGCTTTATATGTCAAATTAGTATATATTTTCATTATGTCTCTAACATATCAACCAAATAAAAGGAAAAGAGCTAAAACTCATGTATTTTTAGTTCGTGCAAAAACCCCAGGAGGTAAAAAGGTCACCCAAGCCCGTCGCCAAAAAGGCCGTGCGAAGGTTTCAATTGCAAAATAATTATGTTTCCAAAGAAAAAGCGAGTCACTAAAGCAATATTTCAAACCATTATGGAAAAAGGAAATATCGTTTCTGGCTCGCTTTTCCTGTTTCGTTATATAAAGCAAGAGATACCTCAATATGCCTTTGTAGCCCCCAAAAAGATAGCTAAGGGAGCTGTAAAGCGTAATTCACTACGAAGGGCTGGCTACAACATCCTTCGTCCTTACAACCTAAAAACCAATGCTGGTATTTTCTTCTATAAAAAAGAAGCCTTAACCTCAAATCCTATAGAAATTAGAAAAGATATAGATTTAATACTTAAAAAAGCAAGAATTTCATAAAATGAAAAGATTTCTAATATATTTAATAGATTTATACCAAAAAATACCACTAAAGTCTCATAATTCCTGTGTATTTATACCTACCTGTTCAGAGTATACAAAAGAAGCCATACTCAAATATGGTGTTTTTTTAGGAATTTATAAAGGTTTTAAGAGGATTATTCGTTGTCATCCTTGGCAGAAAAACCACTTCGATCCACTTGTATAATTTAATTCTTTGATTTTGTACTATTTTAATATACAATAGAGAGATGCAAGCACTATGGCACACCATTTTTTATCAACCAGTTTATAATATAGTTATTTTCTTAATGAACAATGTCACCTTTGGTGATCTTGGTTTTGCTGTTATTTTAGTTACTATTATCATAAAGTTTATCCTTTATCCCCTAACAAAGAAGTCTATAAAAAGCCAGATTTTAATGAAAAGGATGGAGCCTGAGATAAAGCTTATCAAAAAGAACTATCCCAACAAAGAAGAACAAGCAAAGAAAACCTTTGAATTATATAAGAAATACGGCACGAATCCATTTTCAGGATGTTTAGTTGTATTAATACAACTACCAGTAATTTTCGCATTATATTTCGTTATATTAAAAGGTCTTTCTCTTGACGGTGTTGTCTATTCGTTTATAAGCAAGCCGACATTTGTCCATACAAATTTTTTAGGATTTATAGAAATGGGGAGTAAAAGTGTTATTTTAGCTCTTTTAGCAGGAGCTACACAGTTTATACAAGGGTATCTCGCCTCCCCTATTAAAGCAAAAAAGAAGGATGTTGAAATAACAACCGATACACCAAACGAGTCTAAATCTTTTCAAGATGAGATGGCCAACAGTATGCAGATGAATGTTAAATACATATTACCTATCTTTATAACAATGATTGCATGGCAGATATCTGCAGCTGTAGCCCTATACTTTGTTACAAGTAATATATTTACTATTGTTCAGGAATGGTATATTCGAAAAACATTAGAAAATAAATAAAATTTATATGTCAGAAGACTTAATTAAAACAACAATAGAAAATATTTTTGCTCATACAGCGTGCACTATTTCAAAGATGGATATAAGTCTTGAGGATGGTATGCTCTGGTTTATGATAGAGACACCAGACTCAAGATTTATGATAGGACGTGAAGGAGAAACACTCAGATCTCTGAATCACCTAGTCCGTAAGATGGTAGAGAAGTCAACAGAAGCAGAAGAGACTTCAAATATATTTATAGATATCAACGGTTATCAGAAGAAGAGGTTTGATAATCTTAAGAATGTAGCACATATGATGGCGGAGAGAGCTAAATATTTCAAGAGTAATATAGAAGTTGAGCCAATGCCTGCCAATGAACGACGCATAATACATATGTTCTTAGAGAAGATACCAGATATTAAGACTGAATCAGAAGGATACGGACCAAACAGAAGAGTTGTTATTAAATATGTAGGGAGTAACTATTAATTACTAATTAAAATACTTGAGCATCGCTCAGGTATTTTAATATGAATCTTTAATTACAGATCTAAACTCCAAAGAGTAGAATCTTTTTTGTTTATGAAGAATAAACTTGTTTCATTCTTATTTAAAAACATATTTGTTCCATCAACGGGGACTTCATTTGAAGAATTAGCGATAGTTATTATATTTTTAGTCTCAGTGTTTATTTTTATGAATCTGTCGTCAAAAGATATAACACCCTTATACCAATCATCTGGGTATTGATTCCCTGCTATGGTATTGGGGACAGCACAATATATATTTATATTATCATTACTCCAAATACATTTTTCAGGGAGCCCATACATATCTAAGTCAAAAGAAGAGTGTTTTTTAGTATTAAAAACATTTAACCTCGGTCCAGTGTCGACTGTTGTGTTATATAAGATTAAACCACCACCATTATTGGATAGAGTTGTTAAGCCCATTATATTACCGAAAATTTTAGCAAGAGTACCGTTCGATGTATTTAATTCAAATATAGATCCTTCAACTAAGCATGATGGCTTAGTCGTAAGATAAATAGACTCATCTGCTACCCATTGAGGTGCCCATTCTGAAAAAGAAGAAGTGAAGACTTGAGTATTCTTAGTTTCATTAAATGACTTCGTTGTGCCTGTGACACCGTCTTTACTTTTTATTAGTGAGAAAAATTTACTCTTATCTGGAGATAGACTAATAGCTAAAATATCTGGAGCTAGAAAATTACTATTACCACCTAGAGAAGCTTGGAAGCTAGTAATACTGTGATTATTTTCTGATACATATCTATAAATAGCATAGTTTGCTTTGTTATTAAAAATAACTTCATAAACACCTGGTATTGTAGAGTTTGAAATTGTGCCACTTTTTTTATCACTAAGTGTCATTTGGTAAATATGTCCAGTAGCTCTTTCCGCATAGCGTATAGAAGGTGTAGTTGTGTAGTAAGATTTATTTGCGGTTGGTATTACTGAATTGTCTGCTTGTGTTGTTGGGTCTAAAGTAGGCTTCATATCTTCAAAATAAGTAGCACCAGACACAGCAAAATCAGTTAATTTATGAAATCTAGAATTTTGTTTTAGAGTAGTATTCCCATTTTCTGTTTGATTTCCATTAGAGTTATCCCCTGTTCCATTGTTTGTACTTGGAGTGAAAGGGTTGAATATTTTATTGATTCCTAAGTTAGGACCAGTTACTACTCCCCTACTTCTATTATAAAAATAAAGACTAAGTAATATAATTACAGTGATTAATAAAACTATTATAATAATTATTTTTGTTTTTTTTTGCATAAA
>CAIJLF010000111.1 GCA_903821415.1 uncultured bacterium
GAGACTGCTTCTGTAGTTGCAGATATTATTGGTTTTGATAATGATTCTATAATAGTAGATGATCGTCTTCATGAGATGTCACTACCAATGCACGAAGGTAAGACTTGGGCAGAATATCACAAGGATTATCCAACTACTGTTGAAAGTTTTTACCATACTGAAGATGAGAATGAGTCACATAATGATACAAAAAAGAGGATAATGAATTTTATTTATGACTTAGAAAATAAATATAAAAATAAAAATATCCTGATCGTTACTCATGGAGGTCCTGCCTGGCTAGCACTTGCTGGATCTTTAGGTTATGATGCCAAGCAGTCTTTTGATATGGTAGAAGGTCTAATTTATCCAAAAAATGCAGAGGCATTCGAATTAGACTTTACTCCATTACCTCATAATGAAAATTACGAACTGGATCTTCACCGCCCTTATATAGATGAAGTTGAATTGGTTTGTGAATGTGGTGGAAATCTTAAAAGAGAAAAGGAAGTTATGGATGTATGGCTTGATTCTGGTACTATGCCATTTTCTCAAAGCCATTACCCTTTTGAGAATAAAGATTTAATAGAAAAGGGAGGTGGGTATCCAGCTGACTTTATTAGTGAGGCGATGGATCAAACACGTGGATGGTTTTATACTCTTCATGCAGTAGGTATCTTAATGGGGAAAGGCAAGGCTTATAAGAATGTTATATGCTTAGGATTATTACTCGATGCAAATGGAAAAAAGATGAGTAAGTCTCTTGGTAATGTAGTTGATCCAATTCTTATGATGGATAAATATGGGGCAGATACTCTCCGCATGTGGATGTATGGAGTGAATCAGCCAGGAGAGTCAAAAAGTTTTGATGAAAAGATAGTAAGTGAACTTCATAATAAAGTTTTTAATTTGCTTTATAATGTTTTAGCATTCTATGAATTATATAGAGATACCAATCTGGAAAATGATGAATATAAAAATTCAGATAATGTACTAGATCAGTGGATAATAGCAAGATTAAATGAAATAACAAAAAATGCTACTTCTAATTTAGAAGAATATAAACTACTTGATCCTGTAAGATCTATACGTGAGTTTATCGACGATCTATCTACTTGGTTTGTTCGTCGCTCACGTGAAAGATTAAAAGATGGAGATGTTGAGGCTAAAAAGACTTTATATTTTGTATTAAAGACATTGGCAAAGTTGATGGCACCATTTGCACCTTTTTCCGCAGATGATATTTGGCAAAAATTAAAAAATAATAATGATGAAGAAAGTGTACATTTAACAGAATGGCCTTCATTAGATAATCCTGATTTGAATTTAATAGAAGAAATGCAAAAAGTAAGAGATGTGGTAACTCTAGGACTTCAAGCCAGACAGAAAGAGGGAATTCCAGTAAGACAACCATTAAATAAAATAAGTGTCGTTTCTTTTATTGGTGTTGAAAAATATATTGAAATCATAAAAGATGAATTAAACTTAAAAGAAATTGCTCTAATGCATCAGCTAAATGAAAATGGAGATATTAAGGCTATGGAAGGTAAAGTTATTATGGATACAAAAGTAATTCTTGATACTCATATCACAGAGGATCTTCGTATTGAAGGTCAGTATCGAGAGCTAGTAAGGGCAATACAGGATATGAGAAAGAAGAGTGGATTGAGTCCAAGTGATCAGATAACCCTAGAAGTATCGGTAGGAGTTAAAGGCGAGGAATTGATAAATCAATTTAAAATAGAATTATTAAAAGCAGTGGGCTCAAAAGATATTAAAATAAAAGAAAATGAAGGTACGGAAGTAAAGATTGATGATTTAGTATTTATCATAAATCTGGTAAAATAGAAGAATGAAGATAAAGAAGCTAGGACACTGTTGTTTTGTTTCTGAGCCAAAGGAAGGGATTAGGATTATGACTGATCCTGGGGCTTATTCGACACTTCAGACAAATGAGAAAGATATAAATGTCATTCTTATAACTCATGAACACCAAGACCATCTACATATTGATTCGCTGAAAGAGGTTTTGAAAAATAATCCCAATGCCATTGTTATAACCAATACATCAGTTGGAAGTATTTTACAAAAGAATAATATTTCTTTTGTAAAAGTTGAAGAGGGTGAAAGATACGAAATAGAAGGGGTTGTTATCTCTGGTTTTGGGGATGTTCATAAAGAAATATACGAGGATTTTGGGAAAGTTCAAAATACGGGTTATATGATAGATCACTTATGTTATGCAGGTGACTCTTTTAACTATCCAGATGTGGATGTTGATATTTTAGCTTTACCAGTGGCAGGACCTTGGATGAAGATGAAGGACGCGATTGAGTATGCTAAAAATATAAGACCAAGAATTTGTTTTCCCATTCATGACGCTATAATGCAAGACTTTGCGACTTTTGTTTGGAAGATTCCAGAAGCGATTTTAAAAGATGATAATATTTTATTTAAAAAATTAGAAATAGGAAAAGAAGAAGAATTATAATGCACCATATTTATCACACAAACGGATTCATATTAGGCTCTCGTAACAAAGGCGAGGCAAATAAGATGCTCACTATATACACTCGTGAGATGGGACTTGTCCGTGCTATGGTCCAAGGTATAAGACTAGGTAAGTCGAAACTTCGTTTTGCTTTACAAGACTATTCTTATGCAAATATTGATCTTGTAAGAGGGAAGGACATATGGAGAGTCACTTCTGCTAAGAATATTTCAACTTTTCCTTTTGCTCGGTCTTCAAAAGAATCCTTACTTCTTATTGCTAGAGTTAGTTCACTACTAGAAAGACTTTGCGATGGAGAGGAATCAAATGAGAAAATATTTGACGACTTTATACAATCTCTATTTTTAATTGATGATATAAACATACCAGATGCTTCTCGTGAAGCAATCGAGATACATTTAATTTTAAGGATAATGAACTCTCTTGGTTATATAGGAGATACTGAAATGCTCAAAGAATACCTCGGTGGTGATATAGGAATAGAAAAAACGGCTTTACTCCTCAAAGAAAGACGCTCAATTGTTTCTCACATAAACAAGGCTCTAAACGAGAGTCAGCTTTAATTTTTTGTGATATAATGCTTTGTATGTCAGGAGTAGATAATAAAATTGAAGATATCAAACGTCATCTTTATGATCCAGTGAACACTGTGGCTCATCGTATCAAAGAAGGGACTTTGCATACTGTAAATCATAAAGTAGAACCAAAATGGGAAAGTGGTCCTGGAGGTGATAATATAGAAAATATGAGAAAACCAAAAGCATCGATATTTAAAAAATTCTTTATTTTTTCAATATTATTTTTTATTATCGCTATAGGTGTCGCTTATTATATATATACTCATAATACGACTTCTATCTCAAGTGAAAATATTGATATAACAGTTATAGGTAATGCTTTTACAAAGGGTGGAGAAGAACTACCATTACAAATAGAAGTTTCTAATCGTAATAAAGCCAACCTTGAATATGCAAATCTAATAATTTCCTACCCAAGTGGAGCTAGCGATAATCCAACTGACTTTATTCGAATGCCACATATTTCTATAGGAACTATTAAACCTGGAGAAACCATTACCAAAAATATCAAAGTTATTTTATTTGGAGATGAAAGATCTGATCGTAATGTAAAGATTGGATTAGAATATCACCCAGAAGGATCTAATGCTATTTCAACAAAAGAGAAAGATTATAGCGTAAATATTAGTTCGGCACCGCTCTCTTTATCTATCGATGCTCCTGAAACTACTGCTACAGATCAACCCATATCATTAACCGTCAAAGCAGTTTTGAATACTTCACTTCAAGGTAACGGTACAGTTATGCAAGTAACATATCCAAATAATTTTATTTATGAAAGTGCAATACCTGCACCTTCATTTGGTAATTCAATGTGGAGTTTAGATGCTCTTAGTTTGACAAATCCTATTTCAGTTGTAATAAAAGGTAGAATTGTCGGGCAAGATAAGGATCAGCAAGTCTTTCATGTTTATGCAGGAACAACAAAACCGACAGATAAAAGTGTTATGAATTTAGTTTATAATTCTTTATTACATTCAATTTCTATTGTAAAACCATTTCTTGAAGCAAACGTATCTGTGGATGGAACTACTTCTGCTGGGCAAAGAATTCTTGTTACTATTAGTTGGATTAATAATTTGCCTACAAAAATTACTGATGGAGAAATTATCGCTAATATAGGAGGTAATGTTTTTGATAGAACTTCAGTTGAATCTGATAAAGGTTTTTTTGATTCGATGAATAATCGTGTCGTATGGGATAGGAATTCAGTTGAAGGTCTTGGCATTATTGAACCAGGTGAAAGGGGTGATGTTAGTTTCAGTGTAAAATCTTTATCACCCTCGGATACTCAAGCTTCTATAAAAGAACCGCAAATAACTTTTGATGTAAGTATCAAGGGAAGAGAACCCTCGCTAGGTTCTGCTTATACAGAAGTAGATAATTTCTCTAAAAAAATAGTAAAGGTTTTATCTGATTTTCAGATTGCGTCTTCTGCTACTTATAAAGATGGATCTTTTCCTCCAAAAGCAGAAACTAAAACAAATTACAATATAACGTGGAGTCTAATTAATGGAACTAATCCAATTACAGAAGGAGTAGCGAGATCATCACTTCCAGTCTATGTTAATTGGGTAGGATCTGTTTCTCCTAGAGAGAATATAACTTATAATGAACTTACACGTGAAGTTATTTGGAATATAGGATCCGTTCGAGCTAACACAGGTGGGACTTCTGACAGAGAAGCTACTTTTACTATCTCATTAAGCCCTTCGTTATCCCAGGTGGGTAGTACACCTCAACTTATGAAAGAATTATTCCTTTCAGGAACAGATTCTTTTACAGGAACATTGATTAGTCATAGAACTAGGTCAATAAATACATTTTTATCTGGAGACCCTAACTTTAAGTCTGGAGACGAAAGTGTTATACAATAGAAATATAATTATATATTCTTA
>CAIJLF010000112.1 GCA_903821415.1 uncultured bacterium
AAAAATATGCATGGTGCAAAGTTATAGATATTGTAAACATTAATTAATAAAAAAAGGTCTGAATGTAATTATACATTCAGACCTTTTTCTATTCTATTTTCTATATTTTCTATTCTTCCACTTATCTGCAATCTTTAAACTATTTAGAGATCTTTCTAGTTCTGATTCGAAGTGTTCAAAGTCTACTATTTCATTATTGATAGCTTTCTTGCGTAGCTCTTCTGCTTTAGCTTTTGCTTTCTCTATAACTTCGTCCGAGATATCTCCTACATGTTCAGCAAAGTCTGCAAGGATAGCTACTTCAGTAACACCTTTCTCATTAGCTTTAACTTCTACAAATCCTCCTACGACTGCTATTGGTAGATGCTCTCCATTTACAAAAGCTACGATATCACCAGAAGAAAGAGGTGCTATGAGAGGTATATGATCCGCTAAGACGGTGATCTCACCTTCTTTTGTAGGTATAGTCACCTGTTCAACCATCTCTTCGATGATTAGCTTCTCAGGTGTAACGATTTTAAGTTGTAATAATTTAGACATATTGTTTTAATTAATTAAAGAATTTTTTAAATAACTTCCTTCAAAATGCACACATAATTTTCTGGTGAAAATTTGCTCTGCTCGGCTCGACAGCCTGCGCAAGGCATTTTTCATGAATTATTTAAAAAATTCTTTTCAAAAATTATTAGATAGCACCCTTCATGTAAAATTCGTTTTCTGAAAGTCCATCATGTTTACCTTCTAGTATTTCCTTGAATGATCTGATTGTTTCCTTTAGAGGAACGTATTGACCTGGAGTACCTGTGAATTGTTCTGCTACGAAGAATGGCTGAGATAGGAATTTCTGAATCTTACGAGCACGAGATACGAGAGCCTTGTCATCTTCTGAGAGTTCTTCCATCCCAAGAATAGCAATGATATCTTGTAGATCTTTATAACGTTGTAAGACACGCTGAACTTCACGAGCTACTTCATAGTGTTCTTTACCTACGATATGTGGGTCAAGAATTGTCGATGAAGAATCAAGTGGATCAACAGCTGGGTAGATACCTATCTCAGTAAGAGAACGGTTTAGAACCACTGTAGAGTCAAGGTGAGAGAATGTTGTAGCTGGAGCTGGGTCAGTAAGGTCGTCGGCTGGCACATAGACGGCCTGCACAGAAGTAACTGAACCTTTGTCTGTCGAAGTTATTCTTTCCTGTAAGTTTCCCATCTCTGTTGAAAGAGTTGGCTGGTAACCCACAGCGGAAGGAATACGGCCTAGTAAAGCTGACACCTCAGAACCTGCTTGTGTAAAGCGGAAGATATTGTCGATAAAGAAAAGGACATCCTTACCTTCTTGATCACGGAAGTATTCAGCCATTGTAAGACCTGAAAGAGCAACGCGTAGACGAGCACCAGGCGGTTCATTCATCTGTCCGAACACCATGGCAACCTTGTCGAGAACTTTCGAGTCTTTCATTTCGTGGTATAGGTCGTTACCTTCACGAGTACGTTCACCAACTCCGGCGAATACAGAATATCCTCCATGGTTACTTGCGATGTTGTGGATGAGCTCTTGGATGACGACAGTCTTTCCAACTCCAGCACCACCGAAGAGTCCGACTTTACCACCTTTTAGAACAGGACAAATCAAGTCGATAACTTTGATACCAGTCTCAAGAATTTCAACTTTAGTAGCCTGAGAGACGAATTCTGGAGCCTTGCGGTGAATAGAAGAACGCTTGTCTGTAGTGATAGCCTTCCCGTCATCAATAGCATTACCTAAGACGTTGAATATTCTACCCAATGTTTCTGTTCCTACTGGAACTGAGATAGGAGCACCTGTATCTGTGACTTCCATACCACGAGCAAGACCATCTGTAGTATCCATGGCGACAGCACGAACAACTCCACCACCTATGTGCTGCTCTGTCTCAAGGATAACTTTTATATCTCCATTCATTACTGAAAGAGCATTGTATATTTCTGGGATTTCTCCTTCAAAATAAACGTCGACGACTGGACCTATGATTCTTTTGATTGTACCTGTTTTCATATATTAAATAATATTTATAATTTGTTAATAATGCTAATAATATTT
>CAIJLF010000113.1 GCA_903821415.1 uncultured bacterium
CAATATTATTAAAACAATTGTTTTTTGTTTCATAAACTAATTATAGACCATCACTATTCTTTGGTAGACTCTTGTATGGATTTGGCTTTCCTCCATGATAACCAATGTGTACATGGTTACCCGTAGATCTACCTGTCGAGCCGACATATCCTATGATATCTCCTTGCTTAACCTCTTCACCTGCTGTAGTTGCCACCTTACTCATATGACCAAAGATAGCCTGTCCTCCATCATTGAAGTCAATAACTACATATAAACCATATCCTCCGTTGTACCCACTACCATCGGCGATAAGGACCTTACCGTCTTGAATCGCATATATAGGTGTGCCCTTAGGAGCAGCAAAGTCATAAGCATTATCATCATGAAGTCTCTGAGAGACTCTTCCTGTACCTTTAGGGAAGGGCCAGATATAGCCTCCAGTTATCCCATTACCTCCTGCCATCTGATCTATAGTAGCTTGAGTCTTTTCTACTTTGACCTCGGTTGGAGTAGTAACAACTGTTTCCTCTTTTTCTACTTTTGGAGCAACAGGCTTGACTACCTCTACCTTCTTTTCAATAACCCCTCCTGGAACGATAATCTTGTCACCCTCCATTAAATTCTTGTCAGTTATATCGTTATATTGAGCGATATCATTTGAGTCAGCTTTATGAGCCTTTGCTATAGAAGCTATAGTATCACCTTTTTTAACGGTGTATGAAACTCCATCTACGGGAAGGATTGTCAAAACAGCTCCTACTTTTAAAGTATTGTTCTTGATATTGGTATTAGCATATAGAACAGTATTCTTCGATATACCGAATTTGTCAGCAACCATACCTATGGTATCTCCCTTTTCTACTGTATAAGTTATAATCTTGTCTGTTGATGATAAATATGAATTCGAATCTGAATCAATCGGCTGTATATTCTCTGGATTTAGAGCACCGTCGTCTATAATAGAGACATTGGATTCTGCTTTGGTATTCTTCGTATCTGGATCGATAGAAGTCTCGGAAAGGGGAATATTCTGAGAGTTATTCACTGGATCAACACTTACATCTACTGCTTGAACCTTTGTTCCTAGAACACTAGCCACTAAGTCATCAAAAAAGCCAGCATTTGCTTGTGCAGGTATACCGGCTATAAGATAAAGCACTATAAAAAAGGAAGAAGCCTTAATGATATAAGACTTGGTAAATAAGGATATTTTCATCTTGTGATCATTTTGCTTTGGCAAAGAATCACTTGAGTCTTTTGATGTTTGTTTTATAAGTCTAATTTATTATTACAACACATTACCCCAAAATTGGAACTACAGTACGACCGCAAAAGCGAGAGCTGTAATCGATAAGTAATAATGCTATAACTGTTACAATCATTCGGCAAAGCTTGTAAAATAAAGCTATTTCCGGCCTTTCAGTATGAGAAACCCCTATTTAGGAGCTCTATATATAAGGTTACTCCATCTGGAGCTATCAGTCAACGAAGTTATGCACAGAATATTAACATACGCTATTTATAAAATGTATATAAAATTTAAGTGTATTTTGACTATAAATGAATTTATGTTGTATAATCAAAATATGGATAAAAATTTAACACCTAAAAATATAACAAAAACACCCGATACAGAACCTATAGTTAGTAAGCCAATAGTAATAAAAAATTTAAGTAAGTCAAAATCTATAAATAAACCCCCAACAAAAGAGACACCTTCTGCAAACAGAAAAATTAAACAAAAAGAAAATATTTCCAATCCGGATGTTGTTGAAACTAAAGAAGACAAGAACGAAATCCTACCAAACAATGAAAATATCCTGAAAGATGAATCAAAAGAAGAAGTTTTAAAGAAAGTAGAAACCGAAAAGCAAATAGAGGACAAATTAAATACAGCCAGGGAGAAATACCTTATTGAATACAATAAGTGTAAAAAGGAATCAGATAAGCAAAATCTAATTACAAAAACAAAAAATTCTATATTAAACTTTTTTCGTAGTAAA
>CAIJLF010000114.1 GCA_903821415.1 uncultured bacterium
AATTTTTAGTGTTTTTAAACTCCAGGCTTCTAGTTGGTTTGGGTATTGTTGCAGCAGCATTTATAGGTGCGTATACTTTTTATCAGATACGTTCTCTTGATAATACTTTGACTGTTACAGGAAGTACGACGAAGCAAGTTACTTCGGATCATGTTAAGTGGGTTGGAGCATTGAATAGAGTAGTGAAGGCTAGTACACTCAAGATTGGTTATGCTGATATGGCACGCGACCTTGTCTTTGTTAAAGAGTTTTTAAAAGAGAAGAGCATTCCAGATGGTCAGATTGTTGTCTCTCCTATATTTATGGATCAAAATTACGACCAGCCTCAAGGAGCAGAGAGGAGCTATACGTTACGTCAGACTATTGATATCAATTCCGGAGATGTGAATGCAATAGCAGAAATAGCTAAAAATATACAACCTCTCATAGAGAAAGGAGTTATTTTCTCTACTCAATCACTTGAATTTACTTATACAAAACTTCCCCAAGAAAGAGTTTCTATGCTTGCTGATGCAGTCAAAGATGCGAAGTCTCGTGCAGCTAGCTTGGCAGAGTCTAGTGGTAAAACAGTTGGTCAGTTAAAGAATGCTTCTTCTGGTGTTGTGCAGGTTATGTCTGCAAATTCTAATGAAGTCTCAGACTATGGATCATACGATACCTCGAAGGTAGAGAAGAATATAATGATGACAGTTAAGGCTTCTTTCACTCTAAAGTAATTATTTTATAAGATGAAAAAATATTTTACACTTCTAATTTTATTTTATCTAGCTTTTGTCCCATCAGTAGAAGCCACTGTGGTAACTACAACTGGCTTCATACCTGGCCAGATCTGGTATTCGAAGGATAATATAATAGAAGGTGATACTGTGAAAATATATACAGCTATTTGGAATAATAGTACTTTACCGTTAAATGCTAAGGTTGAATTCTTTGATCAAAATGTGATATTAGGGACCAGAGATGTAGTAGTACCTTCTCAACAGTTGATAGATGCGTCTGTCTCTTGGAAAGTGACATCTGGCGATCATTCTATCTCTGCTAAAATAATTTCTCCTAATATTAAAGTTGATAATATTTTAACATCCTCTGATCATAAATTCATACCTATAGTTTTGAATACGATAGAAGGAGCGCCAGCTTCAACAACTGATGTTTTGAATAGTCAGTTAGATAAAGCAACAGCTTCGATAAATAGTGTCATTCCTGAGTCTATAAGTTCACCTATCTCTAAAAATATTAACTCAGTAGATAGTTTCAGAACAGATACACTAAGTAGTATAGAGGGAACAAAAGCGGAAGCAGAGAAGAAAATAGCAGATTTAAACAAGTCATTTTCTAACAATAAAAATACTACAGTCGGAGGGAAAATTTTAGTTTCTAAGAATGTTATAGGTCAAAGCAAAGGGATAGATAGTGCGACAGAGAAGCCAATAGCTTATATAAAGTTATTCCTATTTTCAATCCTTTCTTTTATTTTCGGGAGTAAATTAGTTTTCTATCTAATAATTGTTTTGTTATTATTCTTTATAATAAGAGGGATTTATCGTAAAATAAAGAATAAATAGCAATGTTTGTCAAATAAGGCTAATCTCTAGTATAATAAACTTATTATGAAAAGGGTCATTTTTGATATATTTTTATTTATATTTGTATTCACATTGCCTTGGTGGATAACGCTAGTTTTGGCTATTGTGGGTATATTCGTTTTTAAAAATTATTACGAATTTTTAATCGCGTGTATTGTTTTCTATGTAATATCAACAGTAAGAGAATACACATACTTTAATAATTCTTTGATATTTTATACAAGCATAATATTTTTTTATTTAATATCGCAGTTCATACGTCGTCATATCATCTTATATAAAAATGAAATTCCGTATAAATCATAAATACATAAAGAGAGACATAGCTCCGGATGAGATATTCCTGGATTCTAAGAATTTGCCGAGTTTTAACACTCAGCAGTTTGAGGGACGTCTCGAAAAAGCTATACCCAAGAGATCTATACTATTCTTGGGTTTATTTTTCCTTGGATGCACTTGTCTTTTTATTTATAAATTAGGATATCTTCAGATAATTAAAGGAGAAGCTTATTCTAAAAAAAGTGAAAATAATACATTGATGAAGCAACCAATTTTCGCAGATAGAGGACTCATCTATGATAGGAATGATATATTACTCGCTTGGAATACTTGGAACAAAGAAGACTTGAATAAATTATCATCACCCACAAGGTCATACTTTTCTGACCCTGGATTTAGTTTACTTCTTGGTTATGTTAGTTCACCAGCTAAGGATTCACAAGGTAACTACTGGCAAGATACATTTATAGGAAAGGACGGTATAGAAAAGTCCTACAATAAAAATCTGACAGGAGTAAATGGTGTGCGTATTACAGAAACTGATGTAAGGGGTGTAATACAATCAGAAAATGTAGTTACACCTCCTGTCGCAGGAGAAAATATAAAGTTGTCTATCGATAGTAGGATTCAAAAAAAGATGTATGACTCTATCGTATCTATGGCACACAATGCTTCATTCTCAGGTGGAGCAGGTGTCTTGATGGATATTAAAACAGGGGAGATACTTTCTATTACTAGTTATCCTGAGTACAGTTCAGGGGTAATATCGAAAGGAGAAGACAAGGCTACTATAAATGGATACTTTACGGACAAAAGGAAAGTCTTTTTGAATCGTCCTGTTTCTGGTCTGTATGCTCCAGGATCTATCGTTAAGCCATTTTTGGGATATGGTGCTTTAGCAGAAAATGTAATAAGTCCATTTAAACAAATACTTGCGAACGGCTCTATATCTGTTCCAAACCCATATTTTCCTGATAAAAAAACAATATTTAAGGACCATGGTTCTTTTGGTTATGTTGATATGAAAAAGGCTATAGCTATCTCTTCTGACGTATATTTCTATGAAATTGGTGGTGGTTATGAAAGTCAAAAAGGTTTAGGGATTTTAAATATAGATAAATATTCAAAAATATTTGGAATAGCAGACAAGACAAACATAGATGTAGGAGGGGAAAAGAGTGGAACTGTCCCAACTCCTGACTGGAAGTCTAAAACTTTTAAAGGTGAGATATGGAGAATAGGAGATACTTACAATACTGCTATAGGTCAGTATGGCTTCCAAGTGACTCCTGTCTCTATGGCTAGAGCAGTCTCAGGTATTGCTTCTATGGGGTCAATACCTACACCACATCTAAAATACAATGATAAAGTTGCTGAAGCTAAAACAACTATTTTTCCTGTAAATACCGACTTGATGAAAGTTATACAAGACGGTATGCGTATGGCAGTAACAGAAGGAACTGCTACTGCACTAAATCTACCTTCTGTTAAAGTCGCAGCAAAGTCTGGAACTGCCCAGGTTGGACTAGGAAATACAAATACAAACTCTTGGATAATAGGATTTTTCCCATACGATAATCCCAAGTATTCATTTGCTATTTTGATGGAGAGAGGTCCAAAAGCTGCATCGGGTAATGCTACCCGAGTTATGAGTGAAGTGGTGGATTATATGGGTGTATATACACCAGAATATTTTAAATAAATTCTTTGACTTATTATCTTAAAATTGATACAATCTGTCGATTATAGAATCAAAATTATAAGATATTATTCCTTTGATCTATTAGTATATTAGCTTTAAAAATAAGAATATATTATTAAAAATTAATAAAAGAT
>CAIJLF010000115.1 GCA_903821415.1 uncultured bacterium
ATAACTTCTATGGTTATTATATTAGTATTCAGCATTATAAGACCATATGTCTCTATGAATTGAGATACACCTATAATTACAATACCATAACCAACACTTGCAAGAGATTTACCAATCAACCCACCAAAACCAATCAATTTATAAAGAACCCATATTGATAATAGAGCTATTAATATATCAAAAAATATTGTTACATTTTCCATACAATATATTATACTATTTCTAATATAAGTATGTAAAGATTAAATATGTATATAATTATTTAACTTGCAAATATGTGATTTCAATGTTATTATCACTCTCATGAATATATTAACCGCAACAAAGCGAAGTAAGACAGACAAGCTTTCAATCGTACGATCTAACGGTATGATTCCAGCAGTTGTCTATGGCGCTCAGGTGGAAAACACACTAATTTCCGTTTTGAGCACATCATTTATTAAAATGTTAAAAATAGCCGGTGAGACAAGTACAATAGTACTTGAAATTACAGGAGCCGAAGGTGCTGACAAAGGAAGTACAAGTGACAAAGAAAAAACAACAAAAGTTGATGTTCTTATCCACGAAGTACAGGTTGATCCAGTTAAAGGTCATCCTATACATATAGACTTCTTGGCAGTAGATATGAATAAGCCTGTCGAGGTCACTATTCCTCTTGAATTCGTAGGTCTAGCAAAGGCAGAAAAGGATGGACTTGGAACTCTCGTGAAGGTTCTACACGAAATCGACATTGAAGCTCTTCCAAAAGATCTTCCTCACAATATCGTTGTTGATATTACTGGTATAGCAACTCTTGAAGATGTAATACACGTGAAGGATATCAAACTTCCAAAGGGTGTCACCCTTGTAACAGACGAAGAAGATGTTGTCGCTCTAGTAGCAACAGTCAAAGAAGAAGTAGAAGAAACTGCTCCGGTTGACCTATCTGCTATTGAAGTAGAAAAGAAAGGAAAGAAAGAGGAGGAAGGAACAACTCCAGCATCTGAATAATACAATATATTATGAATATAAATCCCCTCAAGCTTTGGCCAGAGGGGATTTATGCTATAATAGACTAATGAATCGATACATTCTATACTTTTTTTCTTTAATCTTCATATCAACATTAATTTTCGGAAACTTTTTCACTCAAATACCAGTAGCCAAAGCAGCACAAGAGTTAGAAAATGCTCAAGCAGATAGAGCTAGACTAGAAAGTGAACTTACAAATCTCGAAAGTGAAATAGCCCAAAAACAAAAAGACCTCTCAGGTCAGAAAGGCCAGTCTGTATCTTTATCTCGTGATATTTCAATACTCACAACTCAGATTAAAAAAGCTAAACTTGATATAAAAGCTAAAGGATTAGTTATAAAAAAACTTGGAGGTGAAATAGTAGATAAAAATAAAAAAATCACAGCCTTAAACACAAGAATAGATAACATCAGGGAGTCCCTAGCTCAACTTATACGTAAAGATCGAGAGATAGAGAATAATTCGATACTAGCTCTTGTTTTATCTGGTAATACTATTTCTGATGCATATGGAGACATAGATGCGTTTTCATCAATAAAGAAAGATATAAAGAAATCTGTAGATGAGATAAACGGAGTCAAAACAATGACAGAAGAAGAAAAGTCTGTCTTAGAACAAAAAAAGAATCAAGAAGTTGACACTCAGGTCCAGCTAGAAAATGCAAAAAAACAAGTTGAAATAAGTGAAGCCGATAAACAAAAATTATTGTCTATAAGTCACAATAAAGAGATAGAATATCAGAAATTATTGGACGAAAAGGCAAAGCGTCGTGCAGAGATTCTATCAATGTTATTTAATCTACGTGACGTGTCTGCTATCCCATTCGAGAAAGCCTTAGAATATGCAAAAATTGCCGAATCTACCTTAGGAATCAGACCTGCCTTCCTTCTGGCTATTCTTACACAGGAAAGTAATCTAGGCACTGACCAAGGTTCTTGTTATGTTACGAATATGGATACAGGTTCAGGAATAAGTTCTAAAAGTGGTAAAGCTTTCCTAAATGTTATGAAACCCAATAGAGATGTAAAGCCTTTCTTTGATATTACAACTTCAGTAGGGAGAGACCCTTACAAAACATTGGTCTCTTGTCCTATTGGTGGATCTGGATATGGTGGAGCTATGGGTCCTGCTCAGTTTATACCTTCGACATGGCAACTCCTAAAGAATAGAATAGCTAGTACTTTGGGTATAAAAACTCCAGATCCTTGGTATGCCAAGGACGCCTTTATAGCTTCTGCATTATATTTAACTGACTTAGGGGCAAAAGAGGGTAGTTACACTAGTGAGCGCAATGCAGCTTGTAAATACTACTCAGGGAGAAAATGTGATACAAAGAAGCCTACTAACTTTACTTACGGAGATAGCGTTATGAAAAAAGCAGCAAACATACAAACAAAGTATATAGACCCATTGCAAAACTAATAATATCGTGATAATATAGCTTAGTCATGAAAAAGAATATACATCCAAAATATAACAGTGCTTCAGTAGTTACTTGCGCATGCGGGGCAACTTTCCCAGTTGGCTCAACTATGGACAAGATTAATGTTGAAATATGTAGTCAGTGTCACCCTTTCTATACTGGAAATGAAAAAGTTCTAGATACAGCAGGACGCGTAGATCGCTTTAAGAAGAGAGCAGCTGCATCTGGAAAAACAAAGAAATAAATATTTTATAAAATAAAAGGCTCTTTAACGGAGCTTTTTATTTTTTTATATTTACGCATTTCGTAGGATTGTTAAAATTTTTCCCGCTTTACCCCAAAGGGGCACTACACGGTTAAAAATTTTAACAATCCTACTTCATTCCATAATTTAATTATCACATGTTATAATTGCAATATGAATCTAGACTTAGAACAACTCAAAAAAGACCACAAGACTAGCTATTTCGCGTTTGAATACGAGAGACTTTTGAGTGAAGAAGCAAAGGTCAATGAAATGGTGGTTACAGATGAAAGCCTTCGTGACCTAGCTGAAGAAGAAATCCAAAATATTAAATTCCAAAAGGAAGCGATAGAAAGACAGATCGAAGAAATGATTAAATCTGAAAAGGAAGACGAAGAATTCCCCAATGAAATAGTTCTAGAAGTTCGAGCAGGAGCTGGAGGAGACGAGGCTTCTTTATTCGCATGGGAACTAGCACATATGTATGAAAGATTCGCAGAGAAAAATAAATGGAGCTGGAAAATACTAAATGAGTCTACTAGTAGTGCAGGAGGATACAAAGAAGCTTCTTTTGAAATACGAGGTAAGAATGTATATAAACTTCTTCGTTATGAGACTGGAGTTCATAGAGTTCAGCGTATTCCTGCTACAGAAAAGAACGGAAGAATACATACCTCTACTGCATCAATAGCAATATTACCACTAAAGAAAAGAACAACGATAGTAATTAATCCTGCTGATCTAGAGATAGAGTATTCTCGTTCTGGAGGTGCAGGAGGGCAGAATGTGAACAAAGTTGAGACAGCCGTACGTTTAATACACAAGCCGACAGGTGAGGATGTCCGTTGTACTACAGAGAGAAACCAGCTTGGAAATAGAGAAAAGGCTATGATGATGTTGACTTCCAAGCTTCAAATGTTGAAGGACCAAGAAGAATCCAGTAAATACTCAGGAGACAGAAAGGCTCAAATTGGAACAAATGACAGAAGCGAGAAAATCCGTACATATAATTTTCCACAAGATAGAGTCACAGACCACAGAATCAAGCAATCCTGGTCAAACATACCAGGCATAATGGAAGGGAATATAAATAAAATAATTGAAGCGTTATCATCTGGTATAGTAGGTGAGGCAGAAGACGAAGAATAAAATTAGGTTCTAGTAATTAACTTATAGGTTCTAGTGAAAATAACCATGTTTTACTTGGGTATTTTTTACTAATCACTATTCAATAGAAACTAATCACAAACCTCTTGTTTACACTTATAAATATATGTGCTATTATATGCATATGAGCAAAAAGTGTCACAAACTAAATATAGATATCCAGGCCATTTCACCAATGGTCGGATTCACCGTATCTAATTGGTACGCAAACAACTTTATATTTAGCCGCGACATTTCTAATTCAAAGAAAAACTATTAAACAGTTCGATTGTAATAAGTCTTAAAGATATCTCGGCTAAATAGAAAGCGAGATATTTTTTTATTTAGTATTAACGAATTAGTTCTTTAACAATTTAATATTAGGAGGAAAAAGTTATGAATGAGAAAGATGCTTTACGTAATGTACGACTTTATAAGCTGTACAAAACATTTGGAGAACCGCTAATGTGGGGACCTATTCTAATTTCATGTCTTATGAATTTAGGACATATGAAACTACCGGAAATATATGCTATGGAAGCTATAGTTTTGACAGGAGTAACAATTTTACAAATTCCTGCTGGAGCATTAGCTGACAATATTGGAAGGAGAAAAACGATATTTATCGGTTCAATTTTTCTTTCCATCAGTATTTTTGTAAATTCTTTTATCTATTCGTCTTTAATAGTATGGACAGCAAATATCCTATGGATGATTGGATACTCTCTATGTTCGGGGGCAGACTCAGCATTCTTATCTGATTCAATAAAAATATTAGGTGATAAAGTTGAATATAGGAAAATCGAGGGGGAAGCAATGGGTAATCGATATTTAATCACAGCTATTTGTTCGATTTTCGTTGGGTATTTATCGGAATATTATATTCGGTTACCAATCATCTTGTCTATTCCTGGTTTAATATTTTCAACAATTATTGTGTTCAATTTTAAAGAACCAACAGTGTATAAAAAATATAATCTGAATGAACAAGTAGAATTAATGAAGGATAGTGTGTTATTTGTATCTAATAACAAAAAAGTACAATGGATTATAATATATATAACAATAATCGGAGTTGCTTCAAAAGTATGGTTCTTTACTTATAATCCATATTTTGAATTTGTCGGACTTGATCTAAAGTATTATGGTATTGTATTTTTCGCATTAAACATTGTCGCTTGGTTTTTCAGTAAAAATGCAAACGGAATTTGTGAAAAAGTAAGCGATTTCAATATAATAATACTATTAGTAATATTGATCGGAATACCTATACTTATAATGAGTACTATACCTAGTGTATTTTGCGTTGGAATGGTACTTTTTCAGAATATTGCTCGTGGTCTCATAGAACCATTTTTGGGTGAATTTATGAATAGACATTTAAATTCAGAAAACAGAGCTACTGTACTTTCAATTAAGTCTGCTGTTTCTGGACTAGCTCAATTCATAGCTCTTAGTGCTTTTGGCCTTATCCTGAAAACTTACAGCCTCCTATTTTGCCTTCAGATGTTGGGAATAATTGTCTTAATATTTGGAAGCTTAGCAATACTTAAATTTAAAAAGATATTTAAGTAGAAATTTAAAAGATGGGTATGTATTAATGCCCATCTTTTTATTGTTCTCAATAGAGATATATACCAGTAAATATATAAGAGAGAAAGCTTGCTATGTTAAACCATTTCTGTTATAATTCTCCCCAGTAGTTAGCTTATGTTTTGGTATTAGTTTCATTCTTCGTGTGTTAAACATTGAGGTATGTAAATGAAATCAGCTTCGCGATTACATTTATAAATTAGTTTTCTTCAATTAGTGGATATGCAAGTATCGCTATGAGAAGCACATTGTCATATATGGCAAAAAAGTTGTATGTAGGTGGTCTTCCTTATAAGACTACCAATGATGAGCTTAAAGCTCATTTCAGTGCTGCAGGAGCTGTCGCTTCAGCAACCATTATTATGGATAAGATGACAGGTCGCTCAAAAGGCTTTGGTTTCGTTGAAATGGAAAACGATTCAGATGCAGCTACAGCTATCTCAATGTTTGATGGTAAGGATTACGATGGACGTAATCTTACAGTTAACGAAGCTCGTCCTATGGAAGAGCGTCCACAAAATGGTGGAGGTTTCCGCAGATAATTAGCTTTATCTAAATAAAAATCCCTTACTCGAAAGAGTAGGGGATTTTTGTTTGCAAAATAGGGGATTTCTTGATACAATGCGAGGGTTCTTTTGATACTTAAAGATATTTATTGAGTGAACATTTGCGTGTGTAGTTCAGTGGTAGAACGCTGTCCTGATAAGACAGAGGTCCTTGGTCCGATTCCAAGCACACGCACAGCGAGTGAGTAAGCAAACTTCTTTGCTTACGTCTTGCGAATCGGAAGACTTTTCATTATTTAAAATTGAAAAGTACCC
>CAIJLF010000116.1 GCA_903821415.1 uncultured bacterium
ATACGAAGTCACATTTTTTGACTGCTTTCTCTATATCTGAAACATCTTCAACTTTAATATTTTTAACTTTCTCAGGTATAGGAGTTAGCATCTGCCATCTTCCTTTTACGGCTTCATTATAACTAACTCCAGCTGAATTAGCAGATGCAGCTAAATAAACAACTGAAAACCAGGGGTGATTTTCTAGAAGTCTAATGTAATTTTGTCCAACCATTCCTGTAGCACCCAATATTCCAACTTTATATTTTTTCATTATATTTAAAAGCGAAACAAATTATTTTATAAAAAAATGTCTCATTCAGTAGAATGACCTACTGGGTGGCTTTTACCTCCCTCGTCCGAGGACTTTTTTTAGAATATAATTTGTGTAGCTTGTGTCTCTATTTTTTAATAAATTTCTTATGTAATACTTTAACGACCTGATTAATATCATCTGTTTTAATTACAGCTTCAATTCGATTGCAGTCTTCATAATAAAAGGCACTTATCAATAATTCGGCACCCATTTTAACTAAGATGTCATTGAAATTACTAACATCTTTAGCATCAAAGCGTCCTATCAAGAATACCATATTTGTATTCACCATTTCTATTTTAGAGACTTTATCTCGCAATTCTGCATAGGCGCTATTCAGTTGACCGTTATTATTGTCGACTACTAGCTGTAAACTATAGTGAGTGTTACTGATTAGAACAATATCTAATTTATATTTATAAAAAGTTTCACTTACGATAACTAATAAATCATTCAACTTAATTATTTCATCAGTAATAAGTATAAAATTTAAATCTTTTTTTATACTTATGATTTTCGCGCCCTTTTGTATTTTTCTATTATTTTCTATCTTAGTTTTATGTTTTGGGTTAATTATTGAGGCTATTTCTAGAGGAGTATGGAATAGTTTAATATATTGAATAGCTTTATGGTGAATTATTTTACCAGATTCCTCTGCCTCCATATAATTAATAACAGGGATAGTTTTAGCATTTTTAATTATCTTAGGGTCAGCAGACAGAACTCCTCCTACATCTTTCCATAAAACGACTTTTGAGGCCTTTAGAGCTGCTCCTATAAAGCAAGCAGTTGTGTCAGTACCTCCACGGCCAAGAGTTGTAGTATGTCCTTCATTAGTTATGCCCGTAAAGCCGGCTATTATAGGTATTTCTGTAATTTTAGATATTTTGTCTATTGTATTTTTCTCTGATATCTTATATTCAATATTTGCATTTTTAAAGTTATTATCAGTGATGATAGGTATTTCTTCTGCGAGAATTCTTTTTGCCTTTAATCCGTTATTGTTAAAATAACTATTCAAAATAGTTGCAGATAATTTTTCTCCATATGAGACTATTTTATCTTCATATGAGTTCATCTCTGTAGCTACAATAACAAGAAGGTCATCTTCAAGCTGGATGAAAAGACTTTCTAGCTCATGATTTATTTTTTCTGACTCAATTTTACTAAAATCAAAATCAATAATATTTTGACTATGAATAGTTCTTAAATCCTTTATAAAATTTATAATTTGTTTTGTAGCCTCTTTTTCTGGTAATTTGTCATTATCTAATGTGGATAATATAGAGACAAGTTTATCCGTTACTCCAGGCATAGCAGAAACTACAACTATTGGTGAAAAACCCAAAGATATTTGCTCTTTAAGTCTTTTTATGATAATTGGGACAAAATTTTTTTTAAGAATTCCACCCCCGAATTTATTCACAATTGTTTTTTTAGTCATATTATCTTAATATTTTAATAGTTCCTAAATTATAGTATAAATAGTAGATAAATCAAGCTATTTATTATAACTGTAAATTGACAGTTATAAGTATCAATAGTAAACTAATACTGTTATTAATTTATCTTTATCGTCGGCGTAATGCTTTTGACGAATATAAAAATGTCAAAAATTTTAGTTATTGGTTGTGGAAATGTAGGAAGTGTTGGTTTACACAAAATGGCTCAGTTTAAGAGTGTTTTTTCAGAGATTCATGTTGTAGGTAGAACTCCAAGTAAATGTGAAGCTGTTCGTCAATCTGTATTGAAGAAATCTAAGGGTAAAGTGGATCTTCAGATACATATTACAGATGTAGGCACTGGAAGTAATTTTTTAAATCTATTGAAAGAAATACAACCAACTCTTGTTGTTAACTGGGGTAGTCCTTATGATAATTTGGTAGTTATGGATGCTTGTCTAGAATTCGGAGTGAACTATATTGATACAGCTTGTTATGAAAACCCAGATAAATATGGCTTTTCTTATAAATTACAACTAGAAAAGAATGAAGCATTTAAAAAGAAAAACCTTCTAGCGATTCTTGGATCTGGTTTTGATCCAGGAGTTTCAAATATCTATTCAGCTTATGCTCGTGACTATATGTTCGACAAAATTGAGACTATCGATATCCTAGACTGCAATGGTGGTTCAAAAGATGAAAAGATTAAATTTGCTCCAAACTTTGATCCAGAGATAAATCTTCGTGAACTTATTTTACCTATTAAATTCTGGGAGAAAGGAAAATGGCAAGAGAGAATGAAGCTTATAGATGAAGATGCTCCTTTCTTTGAATTTAATTTCCCTGAAGCAGGGAAGTTCACTCCATACCTTATGTACCATGAAGAGCTTGAAACTATACCAACTCACATACCTGGGCTTAAGCGTATTCGCTTCTGGATGACATTTTCTACTACGTATTTAACGTATCTACGTGTTTTGTATAATGTCGGTCTTACTCGCATCGATCCAGTTGATTATAACGGAGAGAAAATTGTACCCGTTAAATTCTTGAAAGCAATCCTTCCAAAGGGTGAAGATTTCAATAGTGGTTATGTTGGTAAAACAAATATTGGAAATATCATCACTGGTACTAAAGATGGCAAGAAAAAGGTCGTGTATATCTACAATGTCTGTGATCACAAAGAGGCTTATAAGGAGACTGGTGGTAATGCTATCGGCTATACAACAGCTATTCCAACTGTCACTTGTGCTAAACTTGTATTAGAAGGCAAATGGGGAGGAATAGGAACGAAAAATACCGAAGATAAGACACTTGATTCGAAGATATTTATAGAAGAAATGGCTAAAGTTGGTCTCACAACAAACATAAAGAAGCTCAAAGATATACCCGCTGCACTTAAAAAAGGGTATTAATCAAAATGTCTAAAAACAAAGAACATCTTTTTATAGAACCTTGGATTGAAACGAAAGGATGGGAGACTGTTGATTTTTCTAAGATTGAAACGCCTACTTATTTGATTTCATTTGAAAAATTAGAAAATAATCTTAAAATTTTAAACCAAGTTGAGAAGAAGACGGGTGCTCGTATACTTATGGCCCTTAAGAGTTTTTCTATGTATTCGACTTTTCCTTTGATAAAGAGATATCTTTCAGGTAGTGAAGCTAGCTCTGTCAATGAAGCTCGTTTGGGATATGAAAAATTTGGAAAAGAAATGCATGTTTTTACACCTTCATACACTGATAAAAATATTATAGAGTATATGAAATATTCTGATCATCTAGTTTTCAATTCATTCTCTCAGTGGAATAAATTTAAGAAAGTAGTGAAGGCTTCTAAGAAAAAGATTTCATGTGGATTGAGAGTCAACGTAGAGCACAGTGAAGTGGAAACTTCTATGTATGATCCTAGTAGTCAAGATTCTCATTTTGGAGTAACAATTGCTAATTTTGAAAAAGATAATATTAAAGGATTAGATGGTTTACATTTTCATAATCTTTGTGAATTGAATGCGGATGCCTTAGAAAGAACCCTGAAAGTTTTCGAAGAAAAATTCGGAGAATTTTTAACACAAATGAAATGGGTAAACTTTGGTGGGGGACATCATATTACTAGGAATGACTATGATGTAGATTTACTTTGTAAAATAATTATAGATTTTAAAAAACGTTACCCAAAACTCATAGTCTATCTCGAACCTGGCGAAGCAATAGCTCTAAATGCAGGAGTCTTAGTCGCAGAAGTTATAGATATATTTAAGAATAACAAGAACATAGCAGTTCTCGATGTCACAGCGACAACACACATGCCAGATGTCCTTGAAATGCCTTATCTGCCAACTATTTTAGGGGCAGAGGAGGCAAAGGAAGGAAACCCTCATACTTATCGTCTAGTAGGGCCGAGTTGTCTTACAGGGGATGTTATAGGAGAGTATTCATTTACTAAACCGCTTGAAATAGGGCAAAAATTAGTATTCATGAATATGGCTATCTATACTATGGTAAAGAATCATACCTTTAATGGAGTGAATCTCCCGGATATTGCCATTCAAAAGAAAGACAGCAGCATCGAAATTGTAAAACAATTTGGATATGAGGATTTTAAGGGAAGGTTGTCTTAATTTTTTTTAAA
>CAIJLF010000117.1 GCA_903821415.1 uncultured bacterium
CAGAAAGGAGGGCCTTAAGCATGAGAAGAAAAAGTGTAAATTTTGAAAGCGTAGAAAAGAGGAAGCTAGATTTTAGTTTCTCTTATGAAGAGATTCAAAAATTAGCAATTGAAAAATGGGGCAATGACTTAGGACAGATGACTCCATCGTTTTTTCCTAAAAAAGGTGATTCCATTTCAATTTTTAAAGGCAAAGGAAAAACTCACCCACACTTTAGTGATTGTGTAAGTACACTGAAAAACAACGGACTGTTTATGACAAACGTTACCGGATTGGTCTTGCTAGAGATCCTTGACTCAGAATTTGATTTTTTAAAGCCTGAAACTTGGGTCTTGGGTTTTGATGAATTACATCATTTAAGATTTGAGCATGAATTCGGGCATTTTGTGCCATGCTTAGTGAAAGAGTATGGAGGGGGTTACAGTTATAACTGGTTTGCTAGAAATAGCAAACTCGAGCACGATGAATGTGTTCTTGCTTACCGTAAGGACGGCGATGAATAGCTATTAAGTGCGAAAAATTTGATAAAGCCGTGGATTGTATGATCTACGGCTTTTATTGTGCCAAATACTTGACTTCTGGCTTTAAATATTATAGGCTTACGTTCAGATTGAATAGATTGAGTTATGGCAAATCAATCCTCGTTTATTAAGGTTTTAGCATACTATTGTGTTAAAAAATATCATTGCCAGTAATTATAAATAAAAAATCTAAATAAGGTTTGGTCACCTTGTTGTTTTTTACGTTTTTAAAATTTTATTATGAACAAAACAGCCGTAGTGAAGAAGTATTTTTCCCGTTACAAGAAGCCATTGGTTCCGTTCCCAAATTTAATCGAAGATCAATTAAATTCTTTTAATTGGTTAGTAGAAAAAGGAATTAAAGAAGTTTTTAAAGAATTTTCACCGATAAATGACTATTCTGATAAAAAGTTTCAACTTGATTTCACTTCTTTCTCACTTGGTGAACCCAAGTTTGATGAAGAGTATTCAAAAATAAATAAATTAACTTATGAAGGACCGCTTAAAGCTCGCGTTCGTCTTTTGAACAAGAGTATAGGAACTTCTAAGGAACAGGAAATATTCATGGCTGATGTACCACTCATGACCAAGCATGGTACATTTATCATCAACGGTGTTGAACGTGTTATCGTAGCTCAGCTTACTCGATCATTTGGAGTATTCTTCACTGAATCAGAAGCAAAAGGAAAACGTTACTTTGGAGCAAAGATAATTCCAGCTCGAGGTGTATGGATAGAGATAGAGTCTGATTCAGATGGAGCTGTATATGTCCGTATAGACAAGAAACGTAAATTCTCTGTTGCATCTTTACTTCGCGTCTTAGGTTTAAATACTGATGAAGCAATGCTTAAAGCTTTTGGAGACAATGAAGACCTACTTAAGATAGTAAAGACTTGTATTGAAAAGGATCCAGCTAAAACTCTTTCAGAATCTTATATAGAGATATATAAGCGTCTTCGTGATGGAGATCTAGCAACTTCAGAAAATGCTAAGGAATTCATGAATATATTACTTTCCAGTGAACGTTATGACCTTTCTCCTGTAGGAAGATTCCGTTTTAATAAGCGTTTCGAGAAGAGTATGGATGAAAAGGAAATGGAACGCCGTGTTATATCAGCAGATGATGTTGTAACTATTGTTAAAAATATAATTGATTTGAATGCAGATATTCATGCTAAAGGAGATGATATCGACCACCTAGGTCAGCGTCGTGTCAGATATGTCGGAGAAATGTTCCAGCAAAAGATTCGTATGGGTATGGCTCAGATAAAGAGAAATGTTCAAGATCGTATGTCTACCATAGATGTAGGTATTACAATGCCTATCCAGATAATCAACCAACGTCCACTCCAGGCTCGTATCAAAGAGTTCTTTACTGCGAACCAGCTTTCACAATTTATGAACCAAGAAAATGTTATGGCCGAAGTTGAGCACTTGCGTATTCTTTCAGCTCTTGGTCCAGGAGGACTTACTCGTGAAAGAGCTGGTCTTGAAGTTCGTGACGTGCATACTTCTCACTACGGAAGAGTTTGTCCTATTCATACACCTGAAGGTCCAAACATCGGTCTTATCTTACACTTGTCTACTTACGCGAAGATCAATGAATTCGGCATAATAGAAACTCCATATATAAAAGTTAAAAACGGAAAGATAACTTCTGAAGTTGTATATCTGAACGCTCTTGAAGAAGAGAAATACAACATTGCTCATGCAGGTATAGATTATGATGATAAAGGAAATATTCTAGAAGATAAAGTTGAAGCTCGTCTAAAGACAAAGCCAGGCTTGATCGCAAAAGAAGAAATCGACTTCATCGACGTTGCTACGAACCAAGCTTTCTCCGTCGCTACCTCAATGATTCCATTCCTAGAACATGATGATGCTCACAGAACACTCATGGGAAGTAACATGCAGAAGCAGGCTCTTCCTTGTATCGTTCCTGAGATTCCACTAGTAGCTACAGGTATAGAAGAACTTGCAAGTCGTGATTCTGGACGTCTAATCGTTTCAGAAGTTGACGGTGTTATATCTTATGTAGATGCAAAGAAAATAACTGTAAAAGATGAGAAAGGCAAAGATCATACTTATCCTTTGATAACTTTTTCACGTACAAATAACTTCTCTATATTCCACCAGCGTCCATCAGTTTCAATGGGAGATAAAGTTAAGAAGGGTCATGTATTAGCTGATACGAGTACCACTGATCACGGACAGATTGCTATCGGTCAGAATGCTCTTATTGCCTTTATGTCATGGGGCGGAGCAAACTACGAAGATGCTATTATCCTTTCAGAAAAATTAGTTAAAGAAAGTAAATTCACAAGTATTTATGTTACAGAGTTTGTCTGTAATGTTCGTGACACAAAGCTAGGTCCAGAAATAACAACTCGCGATATTCCAAATGTAGGTGAGAATAAATTAAAAGATCTTGATGAAGACGGTATTATAGTTGTCGGAGCTGAAGTTGTTGAGAATGATATTCTTGTAGGTAAGATTACTCCAAAAGGTGAGACAGAACTTACTCCAGAAGAGAGATTGCTCCGTTCTATCTTTACTGAAAAAGCTCGTGACGTGAAGGATACTTCACTTCGTCTTGAACATGGTAAGAAAGGTAGAATTACAGGTGTGAAGATTTTCTCTCGTGATCAAGGACACAATCTTGAGTCAGGAATCATAAAGAGAATCGTTGTTGAAATCGCACAGATAAGAAATATCTCTGTCGGTGATAAACTTTCAGGACGTCATGGTAACAAAGGTGTTATATCAGTTATATTACCTGAAGAGGAAATGCCATTTATGGCAGACGGTACACCCGTAGATATTATTCTTACTCCACTTGGAGTTCCATCTCGTATGAACTTGGGACAGATTCTTGAAATGCATCTAGGCTATGCAGCTCATACACTCGGATATCAGGCTATTGTTCCTCCATTCTCTTCTGCTACAGTTTCCGAAATCAAAGCAGAGCTAGTAAAGGCAGGAATGCCAGAAAGTGGCAAAGTAACCTTATATGATGGACGAACAGGAGATGCCTTTGAACAAGATATCGCTATAGGATATATGTATATGTTGAAGCTTCACCACATGGTGGAAGACAAGCTTCATATGCGTTCTATCGGACCGTACTCACTTATCACTCAACAGCCATTAGGAGGTAAAGCTCAAGGTGGAGGACAGAGATTTGGAGAAATGGAGGTCTGGGCATTAGAAGGTCATGGTGCTGCTTACTCTCTACGTGAAATGTTAACTATCAAGTCAG
>CAIJLF010000118.1 GCA_903821415.1 uncultured bacterium
ATTATAATATTTACTTTAGAGATTTTTACTTTTACTATCTCAACTTCATTATTTAAATTTTCCATAGTTATATTATATCAAAATGAACTCAAAAAGTCGTTGATACTGGACCTGGAACGTGAGTACACTTCTCGAACCTTACAGGTTCAGTACAGCTTTTCCGTTCGTGAGTACACTCACACGGAAAAGCGTTTCTCGTCCAGGACGCGAGCAAAGAAGTTTTGTTCGCTTCTGGTAGCATTTAAAAAACCTGCACATAAAGTAATGTTTTTTAAATTGCTGCCAGACCTGGACTCGAACCAAGATAACCTCCTCCAGAGGGAGGTGTCCTACCATTAGACGATCTGGCAATATATATGAATATCCATATCTTAACACAAAATCTTAAAAAATACAGTTTGGAAACATCGAATTTTTAAGGTAGAATTGGGGTTATGAATCCCGTTAGAAGCCGCGGTCATGGCAAATAGCGGAGATTGTAATATTATTTAATTACTTATAACAAATAAGCACGTTAGTCTTTATTAAAATAATGACCATGACTTGCTTCTAAACGGGATGAATACAGAAATAAAATATGAGCCTAGGCATATAACAACAGATGATATTAAAAATGGTTGTATGACCCTTACAGGTGGAAACGAAGAAGAGACAAAGCTATGCATGGTGCAAGGAGAATTTCGTGAAGGGATAGATGCGGTCAAAGAACTTGGACCTTCTGTTACCTTTTACGGATCAGCTAGACTTAAGCCAGACCACCCTGAATATATGAGAGCTTATAACTTAGCATACAGAATAGGCAAAGAGCTAAATTATGCAATTATATCAGGTGGAGGTGGTGGAATAATGGAAGCAGCAAATAAAGGAGCATTCGATTCAGGAGCAGAATCAGTTGGTTTTACAATAAAATTACCTAAAGAACAAGCAACAAACCAATATGTGAAAAAGGAAGTTCCTTTTCATTTCTTCTTTGCTAGACAAGTATCGATGCAGTACTCTACAGAGGCTGTCGTATACTGCGCAGGAGGAACAGGAACTATGTATGAATTCTTCGAGATGCTTACACATTTACAAACTGGAAAAGTAGGACCGATACCTGTTATTCTATTCGGAACAGAGTTCTGGAATCCTATTAAAAAATTACTTGAAGAACAATTCGTAGAAAAATATAAAACAATATCACATTCTGACCTAGAGAGATTTATAGTTACTGATGATGTAGATCAAATAATAGAAGTGATAAGAGTCAGTAAGATAAGAGATGGCTCGGATGAGTTAAATTAATTAGGAATTAATAATTAAGAATTAGATATGAATTTAAAATGCCTTGGCGACACCAAGGTATTTTAATATTGTATTCAATAGAGAAAAATACTACATAAAAAATATTCTCGGACTCACCACACATATTTCCTTGCTAGGAAATTGCTCTGCTCGGCTATTTATCTCACGATACGATTTACTAATCGAGCCTGTGCAAGGGTTCGCTCAAGAATATTTTTTATTTCGTATTTTTCTTACTTTTCTGACATGCTTTTATAAATGCAGTAAACAATGGATGAGGAGATAGAGGTCTCGCTTTGAATTCTGGGTGGAATTGAGTGCCTAAGAAGAAAGGATGCAAACTTCCAGGAAGCTCTGCTATTTCACAAAGCTTACCATCAGGAGAAAGCCCCGAGAACACTAGCCCAGCACCCTCTATAGCTTCTCTGTGAGCATTGTTGACCTCATAGCGATGCCTATGACGTTCTGATATTTCTGCGCTTCCATAGGCCTTATACGCAACTGTCCCCTTTTTAAGAGTTGCAGGATAGGCACCTAGACGCATACTACCTCCCATATTCTTCTTTTCTAATTTATCTTTCTGATCTTCCATTATATCGATAATTATATTCTTTGAACTTGGGTTTACTTCACGAGTATTTGCATCTTTAAGTCCTAAGACGTTACGTGCGTACTCTATGACCATAAGCTGCATTCCATAACACAATCCAAAATACGGAATATTGTGTTTACGAGCATATTCAATAGTTTTTAAAATGCCCTCTATACCTCGTGAACCAAATCCGCCTGGAACTATTATTCCATCAAATTTTGAAAGTGTATTTATAGACTTTGGATCTTTCTCAAAATCCATAGATGATATCCAAGTGAGGACAGGCTTACTCCCAGCCTTATACGATGAATACTTTATCGCTTCTATAACAGACAAATACGAATCGGAAAGAGTAAAGTCTCCTGTATTAAAATATTTTCCTACTATTGCAATATTTACAACATTATTCTTAACATGAGTAGACTTTGCAAATTTTTTCCATTTTATTGAACCTTCATTTATAGCTGGACCACAAGTCATACCAGTAGTACCACAAATCATATCCCCTAGTCCCTCTTTCTCGAAATTTAAAGGTATGTCATAAATACTGTCTACATCTGGTGCGGAAATAACATGATCGATAGGCACATTACAAAACATAGAAAGTTTCTCCTTTCTCTTTTCATCAAGAGGCATCTTACTTCGAGCAATTATTATATCTGGTTGAATTCCTGAAGAATTCAAAGTTCTTACTGCGTGCTGAGTAGGCTTTGTCTTCATCTCACCAATATTCCCTGGTACAGGTAAGTAAGAAACCATAACGAAGAAAACACTGTTCGGCTTACGAAGCTTCATAATACGAGCAGCTTCAAGGAAGAGGATGTTTTCATATTCACCGACAGTTCCGCCTATCTCTATCAAGACTACATCTGCGTTCACTTTATCGCGAGCGTTCTCGATACGTCTGATAACCTCAAGTGGTATATGAGGAACGACTTGGACACATGCTCCCTTATATTCTAGATTCCTCTCCCTCTCTATAACACTCTGGTAGACGCGGCCTGTAGTCATGTAATTCGTACGAGATAAATCTACCCCTAAGAATCTCTCATAGTTCCCCATGTCTTGGTCTGTCTCATCTCCATCATCAAGAACGAAAACTTCCCCATGCTCAGTCGGATTCATAGTACCAGCATCGATATTTATATATGGATCTATTTTAATAGCAGTTACTATCTGTCCTCTGTCGGAAAGAATACGAGCGAGTGATGAAGCAGTGATACCTTTACCAACACCTGATATAACTCCACCCACAACGAAAATATACTTACAGTTAGATACTTTACTCTCTAGCTTTAATTCAGATGATTTGTCCATATTTTATTTTCTTAGATAGCGACTAATGGCAAAGAAACTGGAAATACTTCCAAGTGCAATACCAGAACCTAACATAATAATAAATAACTGTAAGAAATTTGATCTATAATATTGATACAAGTTAATACCTATAAAGTCAGTCATATGGTTGCCTAGCCATATAGAAACTGGGATGAATATAAGAATAGTCAAAAGGGCCGAACAGACTCCTACTAAAATACCTGACACTATAAAAGGACCTTGGACGTATTTTGTACCAGCTCCGACTAATCTCATGACAGATATCTCATCTTTGGACATGAAAATAATAAGACGAATTGTATTGAAAGTAATAATTATCGAGATAATCATAAGTACTATAGAAACGGCGAAGCCAAGATTCTTAGCACCACTTATAATAGAAGTGAGCCTATCTATTACTAATTTATTTTGACTATAGTCTATCTTGTCTATAATAGTAAGAGCTCCTTTCGACAAAGCATTGTCATTCTCAAAATATTTAGAGATACTTTCATACTGAGAAGGATCGTTGGCCTTGATATTCAAAGACGCTCCGAGTGGATTGTCATTTAGCTCATCTAAAGCTTGTAAAGTGAGATAATCGTTAGAATGCTTGTCTTTGAAATTCGATAATGCATCTACGGCGGAAGTATATGATATCGTTTTGATTTCCGGTAATTTCTTTAAAGAATCTTCTACCTTCAAAATGGAAGTTTCATCTGCACCTGGTACAAAGTAAATAGTAACATCTACTTTATCTTTGATTTCATTTAATGATGCGTTAAGTGATGCCTGAACAAAAATAAGAGAAGTCATCACAAAAAGAGTTATCGTCATAATAAGGATACTAGCTATCGAAGTAAACCCGCTACGGACGAAGCTGTTCCAACCAGTTCTTATTATTCTTTTTGCATGAATTAACATATATAATATTATAGCATATACTTACCCTCTTTATCATCCCTGATCACACGTCCATTCTCTAGAGTTATCACGCGCTTTTTAATACCATCAACTAGACTTTTATTGTGTGTTGTTAAAATAACTGTTGTACCTAGGTCGTTTATCTTCTTAAGAATATTGATAACCTCTATAGCATTTGTAGGGTCTAAGTTACCAGTTGGTTCGTCAGCTATTATTAAATCAGGCTGAGTTATTATCGCTCGAGCTATAGCTAAGCGCTGCTTTTCTCCTCCTGAGAGCTGGTGTGGGAAATGAAAAGCTCTGTTGGTAAGATCTACGAGCTCTAATACATGAGGAACATCTTCCATGATATCTTCATCTCTCTTTCCTGTGGCTTCCATAGCAAAAGCGATATTTTCATAAGCAGTCCTGTTTGGAAGTAAACGAAAGTCCTGGAAAACTATACCTACCTTACGACGAAAATTCATAAGATCGCTCTTAGAAAGCTTGTGAATGTCAGTTGATTCAAAAGATACAGTACCACTAGTAGGTGCCTCTTCTGCTAATATAAGCTTGGTCAACGTAGTCTTACCTGCACCTGAGTGCCCGACGATAGATACAAACTCTCCCTGAGCGATAGAAAGAGTAACTCCTTCTAAAGAAAAATTCTCTTTATATTTCTTTGTAACATTATCAAAATAGATCATCGATTCTTCAATTTTATCACATATTCATTTCTGCAACAATAAATTCATCAATCAGGCCACTTTCAAGAACTCCGTCAACATCATTTACTTCTATGCCTGTCCTGTGATCCTTGACCATCTTATAAGGATGAAGGACATAAGAACGTATCTGACTACCCCACTCTATCTCTGTCGTCTTAGTAGTAGATAGACCAGCCTTTTCTTTTAACTTGTCTTCTACTTTTTTCTTATAAAGTTTACCTTTTAATATATCCATAGCACGCTCTCTGTTTTGCTCTTGAGAACGCTCTGTCGTAACGTGAATAGATATGTTTGTAGGTAGATGGATTATCCTAACTGCAGTCTCTCTCTTATTTACATTCTGACCTCCAGGACCACCCGACTTTGAGAATTCAATTCTAATATCTTCAGGTCTTATCTCTATCGCCGTGTCATCTTTTTGTAACTTCGGAACTACTTCTACTAATGAAAAAGAAGTATGACGAAGCGCCTTCGCATTAAATGGAGAAATGCGGACAAGTCGATGAACCCCTGACTCATTCTTAAGTGTCCCATAGGCTCCTTTTCCGCTAACTTCAAGAGAAATATTCCTATATCCTCCTACATCATTCTTGTTCTCATGAAGGAGCGTCACTTGCCAACCCTTTCTCTCTATATATTTTAGATACATCCGTAAAAGCATAGAAGAAAAGTCTTCAGCATCATCTCCCCCTGCTCCGGAAAGAATAGAAAGTATGGCACTCCCTTTGTCGTATTTTTCCCCACCTGAGATTTCATCTTTAAGTTCCCCTATTCTTTTAATAGTTGCCTGAGCTTTAACTTTATCATTCCAGAAATCATTCCTCATCATATCCCCCTCTAGGATTTCTAGTTCTTTTTTAAAATCATCCTTATCTTGTGCCATATTTTTATTATATC
>CAIJLF010000119.1 GCA_903821415.1 uncultured bacterium
AAGCTTCCAAATCCTGAACTCCTATAGACTCTTAGACCTTTCCCATATTTATAAATCATAGTATTATTAGATTAAGTTAGATAAAAAAATGTTCATCATTTTGTTCAGAACTTTCTAACAAATTTCGAAAATGAAATTAAAATTTCACGCAAAACATATTGATAAATCAGCCTTTTAGTACTGTTGCGTTTAGACCAAATTATTAAAGAACCTGATATACCTACCTTTTCACCACTTCAAGAAGTAATTGCTTGTTCGTAAACAAACGTTTATCAAAATATTCACTCCAAAGTCTTTTCCAATACTAAGAAGATACTGAAACGGGCGAGAACTGTTGACTAATTTTACGCATCATTTTCAAATACTCTTCATGCATAATCTTTACATATTCGTAGTCGCTGTTTCCTAACGCTATCTTATCAAGTTCATCGTAACTTTGCCCGCTTTTTAGATATTTTCCTGTCGGATCTATTATCTTTAGCTTCTCATACGGCGTTTTGTACTCCCCTTGGGGGTATTCCACAAGCTTCCTTCCATCATCTTCAATAGTTACTACAGGAAACGCACATGACCTGTGAAAATTAAGATACAAGTTAAAATATGTTCCTAAATATTCTTGTACGATCCCAGCTGCTTCCTTTGGCCTAAATATATATCCAAAATGCTTCCGTATTACCCACCCATTCTTTGATTCAACTAAGGCGTTATCATTATGCCTCCTTGGTCTGCTCTTTGTTTGCTTAATGTCCAAATCCTCAAGTATCGAAGCCACATAATCGTTAATTGCCTCACTACCATTATCTGAGTGAAAATTAAGGATTCTAAAGGGAAAAGATACCAAAACTTCTTCATACATTTTCTCCAAATCCACTTGGGCTATTGTCGGCGTTGCAATAACAACCTCCCATTGTAAAACCTCATCTACAAAATTCACATAATACATTCCCTTTTCTCCGTTCATATCCCCACCATGTACACTGTCTATTCTTAGAAACCCCGGCATACCATTCGGCTCTGGTTTTCTCCTTTCTCCAATACAGTTCTGGATAGGGTTCGTTTTTGTGTAAGTCCTAGTGTAAAACGTGTAAAGATTGGTACGCCTGAGATTGTAAATGTGACTACACGAAATTCCTTGTAATCGTATGAACCTTTTGTCGCCATATATCCCATACATCCTCTTAAAGTTGTGGATTAATGCCTTGGCATTAGGCCTTCTAGCATGATTATCAAAATCGGCGAGCAGAGATATGTCTTCATCTGTGTATTTACGGTTAAAGCTCGTCTTGTTTACCTCTGACGCTCTGTAATACAGTTTCCCACAAATCGCTCTAAGTACAAGCCGTCTCACATAGCTTGGACTCCAACCTGTAACTATTGCCAGATATTTAAGCACTTTACCTTTATCTTTCTTACAAAGCTTTCTGTAGTATAAATTCCAAGTTGTTTCTTTAATGAACTTGTAGGCATCTTTTGTGCTAGTAATTAAGAATTTTGGCTTATCGAGTTGCAAATAGGGCTCGATTTGTATTATCCTCCTGGGAGGCGAGATATTCATTTTTGTTTCCATAACAAATTAAATAGAACATCTCGCCCTTCTTTTGCAAGTCTTCAGTATCTTTTGCCATTGGAAAAGACTGAAATTAGCAAAGAAAAATTATTTGATATAATATTAGAAATAGATAAAAAAATCGAGTCAGGACTAATAACTAATGATGTCCTAACAGAATTAGATAAAATTATTAATAATAAATAACATGGCTGGATTTTCAAATATAAATGTTATCCATGGGGAACTTGAGAAAATACAAAAAT
>CAIJLF010000120.1 GCA_903821415.1 uncultured bacterium
AAATATTACTTGCCTATATTTCCAATTATTTTGTATTTTGTTCTGATAATATCACCACCGAATATTTGTAATTCTTTTGTGGCGTCTGTGCCTGCTATGTTGTGGTAGGTACCCCCTGGAGCATAAAAACTTTTACCTAGAGTAACATCATAAACATAGCCATCTAACCCAATGTAGATAGGTAGCTCTGGACGTGTTCCATCATAACTCTTAAGCTGTTCTAAGGTATAAACTGGTAAATCTTTATAAATGTTATTATCTATTTTTTTATGGAATTGGAAAAAATATAGATAGGCCAACACAAGAATAAATACCAAAATTATACCTCCAAAAATATACTTTTTCACACTTTAATTATAACTTAAAATAATATAAAAAAGCAAATTAATTTTAAATAATATTCAGTTACTAATTCTCAAACCTAGCCATATACCAAAACCCCCTCCCATAGCAGTAAATATCACAGAAGATGTATCAAATAGACCTGCACCCCAAAGTGTTGGTATAAGGCTACCGATAGTAGAGCCGACTATCATAAAGACCATAATTGTAGATTTTGAACTCATATTTGTATGTATTTATAATTATTTAAGAATAAATAAATATAAACCGACGAAGAATGCTATCAGTCCATATAATATAAAATATTTTTGATGCTTATTTACTGAAATCTTGCTTAAAATTTCAGGTATAAATATATAGCAAAGACCTTTCGCCATGGTTAACCATACGATTATAGTAATGATTGTTTTATAAGTTCCATCCCAGATGTTGTATTGAAGTAGATAGATAGATGACAAGAAGATCAAGATAGTACTAGTAAGATATATCAACGCAGGGTGATCATAGAAATCTTTTAATAAAATTATCAAGCTCTTCTTTTTCAATATTAATAAAAGTCCACTCGACATCATATATATACCCAAAACTTTTGTAACTAAAATTGTTGTTTCCATCTTATTATTATATCATCTAATAATAATATGCAAAAAACCTACTGAAATTAAATTCCAATAGGTTTTCATATACTCCTTTAAATTAAATCTTATTTGACTCCCCACCCAAAGCTTGGAGAAGTCCTCATACGCTCATTGTGAATGATAGCCTCATCGATCTCTCCCAGTAATTCTTGATTTTCTTGTTTAAGGCGAAAATCCACTAAAAGTGAATGATACTTAGCAAACATCAATTTGTCACTATAAATATAACAATAGGATATGATTCTGTGGTCTGGATCAGTATCACTCAAATAGCATATCAATACTTTCTCGCTATCATTATCCTTTTCCAAGCAATGTATCATTCCAATCTCGTTTAGGAGCATAGAGCTAGGATAGTATTGATCCTTGCTATCTAATAATTCAAGTATCTCTTCAATAGTGAAGTCCGTCTGTCTCTCTATCTTTCTCATGATTTTAATTTTTAAATGATTACTTTTCTTCACCTTACTTCTGAAAAAGTCTTCTGTCAATAAACAATAAATCTCTAATCCCAATTAAACCCTCTACCAAAATGCCCCCAGGTGCAAGTATCCCTATAATTCACTTCATCAAGTTTTAAATGTTTGTATATACCTCTAGGAGTCAAGTCATATCCTTCTATCTTTATTTCTTTCCCATCTATTACTGCAACTGCCATTACTGGTTCACTCTTACCTATAGCATAGGCTAGCTTTGTATAGACTTCTTTTGCTTTATACTTCTTCAGCAGTGCTACTGCTATCATACGTGCCATATATGCCCCTGATCTATCGACCTTAGTATAATCCTTTCCTGAGAACGACCCTCCGCCTATAGTCACTTCTGGACCATAATTGTCTACTATGAGCTTCCTACCAGAAAGTCCTGTATCAGCATCGAATCCTCCTTGATCCCATTCGCCAGATGGATTGATATGATATTCTTTTGCTTCGATAATACTTTTCACTAAATCTAATAATCTATCATTTTTAGTATTTTGGAAACTGCATACAACTGTTTTTACTTTTCCGTCTTCTATAGTTACTTGAGTTTTGCCATCATAAGGATAAACTTCAAATACTTTCATACATAGATTACGAGCTAAGTTGTATTCAAGTGGTAAATATTCTTCTGTCTCACTTGTCGCATACCCTTTCATTATACCTTGGTCTCCGGCTCCTCCTATATCTACACCTTGGGCTATCTGAGGACTCTGTATTACTATATTTGAAATAATTTGATAATCTTCCCCCACTATCTCTTTCACAATCTTTTCAATATCAATTTTCTCTTCTGAAGATACTTCACCGTTTATTGTTATAAGTCCATGCCCTCCCATTACTTCTATAGCACAACGACTACTTTTATCTCCTTTTAAATAAGCATCGAGAATACTATCTGCAATATAGTCACAGATTTTATCTGGATGTTTTGGACTCACGAACTCTGCTGTCTTTATACTCATAAATTTTAATTAAAAAATTCCTCTAATAAGAGGAAAGATAGATGACTAGTCTTATCTTTCCATATAGTGTTTCCACTATTGGCTGGATTTAGCACCTTCTTATCACTAAGGGTTGCTGATGGGTCGTTGAGCCAGTGCTCTCGCCATACTCCTGATATATAACTATTAAGTTATGATTACTTTATAACATATTAATGTGGCTTTGGGAACGAATTCCCTCTTTGTTTTTTGCTTCCTTTTAGTGAAGATGCATGCTTTAGTGCATCGTTACCAAATCTAGCTTTTATAATGTCGCCTACCTCTTCTATTATATTTTTAGATTCTGACTTGTCTTGTATACCAAAGAGATCTCTTTGTATTTCTTCACTGCGAAGTAGATTATGTAAAGTAATACCAGTCGAGCGAATCTTCTCATCTTCTTCTACTAATTTACTAAAAATTGGTTCGAGACAGTTAAGTATTACACTTGGGTTAGTCGTGTATAAAGGTAAACGGCAGTCCTGTGTATGAATAACAAAATTAGTATTTTTTACAAAATATGAAACTGAATTCGTCATAAGACCGAGCTCTCTAGAGTGTTCACAGGCTCTCTCAATATTTGAAGAAAGTTCTGCAAATATCACTTTAGGATCACTCGTTGCAGGCTTAAAAGTAGCAGTGGACTGAATAGACTTCTGGCTCCTAGGATCGTGATCGGGGTCAAAGTCTAATACTGACTCACCAGATAATTCTTGCTTTATATTAATCAATGGTTGAGGAAAATACTTTTCTATATATTCTCTTGAATAATGAACAAAGTCATAAGCTGTCTTTATCCCCATATCATACAGTCTGGGAATTGTTTGCTTACCTATACCCCAGACATCTTTTATTAAAGTTTTCTTAAGAGCTTTTTCTTCGTCCTGCTCATTTAAAAGCAAGACGACTCCATTCGGCTTCTCAAGTTTAGAAGCAGTCTTCGCGAGAACTTTCGTACGTCCTATTCCGAAGGAGTAAGTAACCCCTATTTTATTTCTAATCTCATCTCGAATATTCTTCACAAGTTTCTCCGCAGAACCAGCATGCTTTATATCAGAAGGTTTAACGACCATAAAGCATTCATCTATGCTATATATTTCAACATTTTCAAGATACGACAAGAATATGTTATATACATCATCAGATATTTTTCTATATAAATCAAAATGATGAGAAAGGATAATAACTTTTGGAAATTGTTTTTTAATTTGGAATACTGGCATACCGCGAGTCACACCCAGCTTCTTGGCCTCATAGCTCATAGCTACTGCTATTCCTCTATCTTCACCTACAACTACAGGCAGGCCTTTATATTGAGGATTCTGAGATACTTCACAAGCCACGAAGAATGAATCCCCGTCCGCATGAAGATATAGATTGTCTGCATTTTTTTGCATTTACATATTGTATCAAAATATCGTTAATAGTGTCTAAATATAAAAGACCCTGACTTTTTTCGTCAGGGCCTTAATACATTTATTTACTATCTGGCATAGTTAGATAGAGGTCAGAAAGATTTAGCAAGGAGTTATAAAAGTTAAGCCAGCTTGTCAATTTTAAACCAGCACGCCACTTATCATATAAATCCGACGATAGACCTTCTTTTCCCCATTGTGGATCTTCTACTTCGTCTCCAATATTCAAAGTAAAGGACTCGTAGGAATCTCCTCTTGGAAAGTTAGTTAATATATTTACCTCAATCAAACGACCTGGAGATTCCAGAGAATAATAATCCACAGACTGAACAGATGGTAATATTTCGAATTTTTCAATCCAGGATTTTAAACTCTCCTTGTACTTCTGCAACTTACCGAAAAGGTTTTTTTCTTCTTCTTCGGAGAGTAATTCGTCTTTGGTTACTTCCGGTATGATTTTATCTACATCTAAACCGACAGCTCTTTTAACTATCTCTCTGTATGCTTCATCATAACTTACTGTTCCAATTCCAGAATTCTCTTCAGTAATGACTTCTCCATTCTTCATAAAGAGAAAAAAGGTAGCAGCCTTTTTCAAACCACTTTTGAAATCATTCAGATGGAAAAATGTCACTGGTGTTGAAACGATAAATTCTACCTTTGTCGAATCAATTTCAAGATCTCGACAAATTAGATTAATTATTTCCTCATCGATATTACTATCCAAATGAGCAGCGGTACGGATAACTCGCTGTCTCTTGTAATAATCCTTCCACTCAGAAATTTTCTGAGTTCTTTCTTTTGGACTGCTTTTTAAATCACTTAAATTCTGTAAATCTTTCATCTTTTGTTTTTTAGTTGTTAATAAAAAATTGATTAATTATTTAAGT
>CAIJLF010000121.1 GCA_903821415.1 uncultured bacterium
AGATAAATATATAAATCTAAGTATAGGAAGATATAGTGTATCTAATTTTTCTTTATTAGATGGTAGTCCATTATCCAATTTACCAGAGTTTAACCTTGAACAATCTATCACTATTGATCCTAAAACAAAAAATTACACAGGACAATTTATTAAATGTAGATATAGTCATAGTAAATTTCTGAAAAAAGATGAAATTTACTATGTTGAAAAACAATCCTTAGAAAAAGGTGAATATAAATTCAAAATTCGTGGTATTAAACTTAAATATAAAGTTTATAACTTTGTTGAAATTTCTATTGCAGAACAAAGATTAATCAAATTAAAAAATCTTAAAGGCGAAACTACAAAAACTGGTGATCAAACTAGAAAATTTCTTCTCTATACAGAAAAAGAAAAATTATCAATTCTTTTTGAAGTATTATCAAGTGTAATTCTTGATTTTAGTAAAATTGATAATTTTGAAAATACAAATGTCAATATCTTTGATATTATGATTAAAAAAGGAGTAAAATACGCAATTATTAAAGAAGATATAGAACCTTTTCTAAAAGAAAATATTAATAATTTAATGAAAGTATTTTTGTAAATGCTTTCATTTTTTATATATATACCAATAAAAACCAAAATGTCAAGACCATTTGCTTATAATCCATCACATACACCTATTTCTGGTACGCAACAATTAGGCGATTTAGCCATAGGAATAACTAATCAAAATTATGCCGCAGGACCAGGTGGTGTGCAATGGTGGATGGGACCTGATGAAGAACTAGGTTATATAATTTGTGAACCAGTACCTACTGGTGATTTCCCAACACCAATTGGAAATATCGGAACTGTTAAATTCTGGAGATCAATAGAAAAAACTGATATTTCATTCACAGAAATTACAAATGCTGCTTATAATCAATCATTTATAAGTCCGAATGAAGCCGAAGAATGGCTAATTGTGAATGGTTATTGGACTTCTTGGTCACCTCCAGCATAAAATATTTTTGTAAATTTATTTTATTATCATATATTTTATTATCTTTGTATTTCATAATAAAATATAAAATGGAACAAGAAAAAAGTAAAGTAGCATTTATAAGTGTATTAGCAGCAATTTTCCTCACAAGTTTTAAATTCGTGATTGGATTAATCACAGGTAGTCTTGGTATTTTATCAGAAGCATTACACTCTGGACTAGATTTAGTTGCAGCAATTATTACATTCTTTTCAATTAAAATATCAAATAAACCATCCGATCAAGACCATCACTATGGACACGGCAAAATCGAAAATTTTTCCGCTTTAATAGAAACTTTACTTCTATTCATTACCTGTTTTTGGATCATTTATGAATCTATACATAGAATAAGCTTAGGTAAAGGATTACAACTTTCTACTTTAGAAACTATTCTATCATTTGTCGTTGTTATAACATCTATTATAATTGATGCTTGGCGTTCAAAAAAACTTATGAGAATCGCTAAAAAATATAAAAGCCAAGCATTAGAAGCAGACGCTCTTCATTTCTCAACTGATATATGGAGTTCCACAGTCGTTTTTATTGGTCTAATTTGTGTTAAAATATACGAATGGACCAAACTACCAATCTTCTATTATGCTGACTCATTAGCCGCCCTAATGGTCGCTGTTCTTGTTCTATATGTTTGTTGGTCTCTTAGTAAAAGAGCAATAGACGCACTTTTAGA
>CAIJLF010000122.1 GCA_903821415.1 uncultured bacterium
ACCAACACCAACACCAACACCAACACCAACACCAACACCAACACCAACACCAACACCAACACCAACACCAACACCTATTATTCAACAAACGAAAACTGATTCTTTGGTTAATTTAAATGAGATTGGATGTCAGGGAGGTAAATTATTTATAAATTCTGAAAATTTAGATAATATACCAGTTGATAAAAGCGGAAATTATATTGCAAAATTTTCCGACAAAGTAGAATTAGTAGCTGTAACAACATCTGAAATACAAGGTAAGATTTGTGCGATAGCTATTTCACTTCCTAAAAATAATGGCGAGGTCGTTTTTGACGCCAAATCTACTTCTAAGGCTTTGTTATATATGACATTTGGATTATATACAAAAACATTAGGGCCAGTAGAAGCTGAGAAAGTTTTAAACATAATAGAAAATTTAAATTCATTTCCTGGTCTTTATGCTTTTATGAAAAAAAATCTTTCTAATGGCTATGAAAAATTAGAAAATAATTCTGAATATGAAACATTATTTAAAAAATGTATTGATGAATTAATTAGTAAAAATTAATGAAATCTCGCTAAATTTAAATAGTATTATTTATAGTTAAATTTCCCATTTCGTCTCAGATTTGTAGCAAAATTTAGAACCACATTTTTTAAAATAGTAATTTTTTACAGATTGGTACAGATTCAACCTTAAATAGTTTTAGTGTATAATAAATTTATGGAAAATCTTGATGAAATAATATTCGAACTCGAAAACAAACTCCAGCAACCCGATATTAGAAAATCTATAGAACAATTAGAAGATTTAATCTCTGATGATTTTATAGAGTTTGGAAGTTCTGGACAAATTTATGCAAAATAAGATGTGTTGAATAATCTCCCTGTTTCCTTTGAAATTAAGTTTATTATGTCTGATTTTAGAATTAAAATACTTAGTACTGATATTGTTCAATCTTTATTTAAGACAGAGAAAATAAATCCGCTAACAGGTATTACAACTCGTTCTCTCAGAAGTTCTTTATGGAGGAACGAAAATGGTAAATGGAAGATGTTATTTCATCAAGGGACACCTACAAAAGAGATTTAGCTTTTTATAATACTTATTTATAATTTAAATTATTTTCTTGTATCACTGTACATAAGTGGTATTTAATTTTATAAGTATATTTAATATCTAGAAATATATTAATTTGATATAATAAAAATTCGATGGTTTATAGTAGATAATCATTGTATAAAATTATTAATTTATCAATCTTATATATAAAAAATGAAGAAATATTTATTTAGTGTCTTGTTCTTAAGTTTGGGATTATTGATTATTAATCCAGTTTCTGTTTTTGCTTCTGAAGATTTAACTATTACAAAAACTTGTAGTACTACAGATTGTGCTAGTCCAGACTCTTTCCCTTTTTCTATCACTGGTACAAACAGTAGTGTCAATGCTTCTCCTAGTCTAGATAGTTCAATCGGTTATACTAAAACCTACACAGGTTTTCAAAGTGCAGTACCTGACCCAGGACCACAACCAACAAATACTTATACGATAACAGAAAACACTCCGACAGGGTGGGGAGCTTCTACTGTGGCTTGCAGTACTATAAATAGTACTGCAAGTATAGTGTTTGATACTTCAAATATAGCGGAAACATCAGCACATATCACTTGTACTTTTACGAGTACAAAACTACCAGTGAATGGAACTTGGTCAGTATGGTCACCATCGACAAGTGCATGTGGTACAGGTACATTTACACAGACTAGAAGTTGTTTAGGTGCATCAAATGGAGGGACTTGTCCATCTGATGCAGATGGAGTTCTAACATCAAAAGATACACAAAAAAATGCTTGCTCTCAGGGTCCAGCTGTCAGTTTTAATACTTCAAATGCATTAGCATTTATTTCTGCGCAACAAAATTCCGATGGATCATTTGCTTCAACTACTTCTACAGACTGGGCAGCTGTAGCATTTGGAGCTTCTGATCCTGGAGCATCAAAGTCTAGACTCACTTCGTATTTATCAGGAGCTAGACCTGTACTCTCAGATACTATCGACTACGAGAGGCATGCTATGGCTCTAGAAGCACTAGGTATAGATCCATATGTTGGAACAAGGGTAGACTATATAACTCCAATAATAAATGCTTTTGATGGGACACAAATTGGTAATCCAAATTCAGAGGTCGATGATATCTTTGCAATTTTCCCACTGACGAAAGCTGGCTATAGCTCTAGTGATTCAATTATTAAAAAAGAGATTTTATATATTATTTCTAAACAAAAGGCAAATGGTTCTTGGGGTGATGATGATAAATTAACAGCAGATGCTATTCAGGCCTTAGGTCCATTTTACATGACCCCTGGGTATGGTAGGACAATGGGTATGGCAATGGGATATCTAGCTTCAAAACAACAGACAGACGGTGGTTGGGGAGATATAGAATCAACTTCTGTTGTAGCGACTATGTTAAACGCAATGAAGGAAAGTGACCCATCACGTTTTGTCCCTCTTACAAGCTCTACTGGTCTTTTACCTTCTGATTATATAGCTCTTGCACAACAGAATGACGGTGGTGTTTTATTTGCTGATCGTATTTTAGGTACTAGTCATGCAGTCGTTGCTATCTCGACTAAGAGCTGGCTCACTATTTTACATTCATTCTCTAAACCAGCCCCAGTGGTAGCTTCGGGAGGTGGTAATGTTACTTCTACTCCTCCTTCCACTCCTGAGGTTAATGTAGTTCCACCTTTACCAGCACTCATATCGATTCCTGGATGTGACAATAGTACAATAGGATTTAGCTCTGTAAATGGTCAGTCTTGTGCAAAAAATTTAGTTAAAAAAGAAATAGTTAAGGTTGATAATTTACTGATAACTCCTCCAACAAATCTAACTCCTATAAAATACAATCTAGGGACTAAGATTCTTAGGATTGGAAGTAAGGGTGAAGCAGTTAAGGAATTACAAAGATATTTAAATAGCATCTTAAATTTAGGTTTAGTTATCGATGGTAAAATCGGCCATAAGACAATATCTATAATAAAAAAATGGCAGGTTAGTAAGGGGCTCGTTCCAGATGGTCTTATAGGGCCAAAAGCAAAAGAAATTATGAAATAGACTAGGAAATCATACGGAAACATACCTAGTATTTGTCTAACTGATATTAAAAAACAGCACCAAGGATTCCCTTGGCGCTGTTTTTTTTGGGATTATTTCTTTGAGAAATTCATGAATTGAGTTGCTAGAAAAATAGCAGATATTCCAACTAGGGAATAGACTATTCTTGATAAAGAAGACATATTACCAAAGATAGTAGCAACTAAATCAAAATTAAACATTCCAACCAGTCCCCAGTTTAAACCACCTACCATAACTAATATTAATGATATTGTGTCTAATGTGTTAAGTTTTTTCATTTTATTATTTTAAATTTTATTTATAAATCCGACCTGTTATTGATATTTCTAATAATATAGTCTATATTGAAATCATGCAAATCATGCATTTCACACCACCACAGTTATCGGAAATTTTCCAGGTAAATGAAACAACTATAAAACGATGGATATGGAAAGGCAAGCTAAAGGCCAACACTACAAATGGTGGGCATTATAGAGTTACAAACGAACAATTGCAGGATTTTATAAGGTTGTACCCACAATTATCAATTAATTCATATATTATAAGAAGGTATAATAATGAAAAGGAAAAAAATGTAAATGGATGGGAAGAGTATTATAAATTGATATTAAATAATAAACACAAGGAAGCATTTATCTTATTACAATCAGTATACATATCCGGTAATAATATTTCGATTATCATTGATGAATATATAGTACCTGTACTTTGGAAGATTGGCTTTGAGTACAGTAAGGGCAGTATATCTATTTATGAAGAGCATAGGATGAGTTTTAGAATAAATGAACACTTAGCGAGATTTGAACAGTTCGTCGGTAGTAATATCCAGAAAAATAAAAAAGTTATACTTCTGTGTGCAAAGGGGGAGAATCATATGATACCTCTTCAAATGCTTAATCTAATATTGAGTAAAAATAATCGGGATACACATGTACTTGGTATCAATATATCATATGAAGAACTCGAAAAAGCTGTCAGTGATATAAAGCCTAATATGATATGTATAACAAAGAGTTATACAGAAGATAATCCTAAAAAATACTTAGAAAAAACAATAATCCTTGCAAAAAAGTATAAAATGTTTATTGCTCTTGGTGGTTCTGGTTGGAGTGTAGATATCAAGAAAGCTCCAATTGGAAAATATATTGGATGGTTTGATTCAATGATTAATTTCGAAAAATTTTTAATTAAAAAATAGACTAAATTTCGATAAGTATATGTTTATACTTTAAATAGTTTGATTTTGCCACATTGACAAAATCATATATTTATGCTATTTTAACAAAATAGTAGTTCTTTGATATTTATAGTTTTATTAGGTGAACAGAGGAGATTTATATAAGTCTTTTGTGTTCACCTTTAATAAAACAAATATGAATATGAAAAAGCAAATTGTGGAACACATTGAGGAATTAAAAAAATATCCTCAAAAAATATTAATGCTAATTGGATTAATATTAATGATTATAGGCTTAATACTCTCTTCCGACAAGATAGTTCATCCTGTTCTATACTTAGGTGTTGATGTAGCAATTTTTGGGCTAATACTCTATATAAGAAAATTATTTATTTGTATTAAAGAAATAATTAAATTTAAAAACTAGAAAAATGAAAGCAAGTATTAGGGAATTATGCGTAGAAAACCCAAGCGGTTTATTTCAAATGAGGCCGTCTCTTACTATTCCGGAGTATCGAGATAACTACGGATTTGGATTAAATCATGTTTGCACTATTTATGAATCTAAGCGAAGTCACCATTCTGGCAAGGACTGGTTTTCTTTCCCAAATAAAAGAAATTTGGAAGAATTATTCAGGGTCAAAGAAGAATCGATGGGTGACTTGTTAATCGTTTATATTGTAGAAACGATTAAATCAAACCGTGTATATTGCAATTTGGTTTTATCTGATAAATCATTCAGTGAAATTATGAATGATAAGAGCCAGTATATTCTTAAGGTTCATCAGATGTATTCCATGTATATTAAAAACAATGATCTTGCCTTTAGTGAGGCATTTTAAAAACTAAACCGCTAGCTGCGTAGAAGACCTCTACTTACTAGCGGTTTTCTATTTGTATATGTAAAGTAATTTAGTATAAATATATGCATTTTGATATAATATATGTAATTAAAAT
>CAIJLF010000123.1 GCA_903821415.1 uncultured bacterium
ACTTTAGATAAAAAAGAAATCAAACTTGATGAATCGATTTTAGTTATTGCTGATGAGAAGTATCCTCTAGCCATCGCTGGTATAAAAGGAGGTACAAGAGCCGAAGTAGATATGAATACAAAAAGTATTGTGATAGAAGTCGCAAACTTTCATCCGACGACGACGAGAAAAACTTCAAAGAAGATAAATATTCTTACCGATGCAGTGAAGAGATACGAGAACGAGATAAGCCCCGAGCTATGCTCTTTGGTTATGGATGCTGTAACCGACATGATTTATACTTTAGCAGGAGGAGAAGTTGAGAACGTAGTAGACGTTTATCCTAAGAAAGTAGAGACTAGAAATATAAAAGTTTCTGCTGACTATATCAACAAGAGACTAGGTTCGAATTTCTCTAAGGCAGAAATAGAAAGTGTTTGGATTAAATTAAATTTTTCATACAAAGAGATGAACGGTGAATTTAATATAGAGATACCGTATCTCAGGCTCGACATCACTGGCCCCCACGACCTTGCAGAAGAGGTGATAAGAGTCATAGGCTATGACAAGCTACCTGAGACACTGCCTGTTATTAAGAATGATAATTCGAAAAGTGGGACGTATTACAAAATGCTCCAAGCTCGCAGTAGACTTCTCTGCGATGGATATAGTGAAGTAATGACTTATGCTTTCAGAGACAAGGGCGATGTAGAAGTTCTCTCTTCTGCTATGGGTAAGAATTTCTTGAGAAATAATTTATCCGATGGCTTAAAGGAAAGTATAAAACTAAATATTTTGAATCTTCCTCTTCTCGATATGGATAGTATTAAGATTTTTGAGATAGGAACTGTATTTTATGAAGGTAAGGAGGAAGTCCACGTCGCATACGGAGATAAAAAGGAAATTGTAGAACTTAGCTTGGAAGAATTTATAAAAGAAAAAGCTTCTCAGGAGGAATTTATAACTTCACTTTCAAATTCAAATCTAAAACCTTTCAAGATGTGGTCACTTTATCCATTCATCTCTCGCGATATAGCAGTATGGATTCCAGCAGATGAGGACAGAGATAAATTGAAGAAAATTTTTATAGAGGAAGGGACAAGTCTTTTGATTAATGATCCATACCTTTTTGATTCCTTTAATAAAGAGGGTAGGACTTCTTATGCTTACCGTTTAGTTTTTCAGTCATACGATAAAACTTTAACTGATGAAGAGATAAATCCGATAATGGAGAAAATAAATTCAAGGATTTCTACTCTAGGATGGCAAGTTAGATAATTTTTTCTATATAAATAATATTACAGCTCTAATTTTTAATTATGGCAAGGATTTTTGATGTAAAATCGGTGATTTTGATATGCTAAATTATTTTTTGAATTATTTTTTCATTTTATTAAAAAATTACGCTCGTATGTGTCATTTTGGTGTCTAAAAATGGATGCTTATACGGAGTAGCAAAATATATATAATAAGTAAAAAAAGTTATCCAATAATTTGTTTAAAAGTGCTAAGAATACTCATTATTTTACTGTTTTTTAAATTTGATAGGTGGTATAATAAATTTGTATTATGTTTGTAAAAAAATACCAACAATTTTTAGATTTTAAAAATAATTTTTTTCACAAAATTCATAGGATGGTTCTCTATAGGAGTCATCAGGTTCTTCTCTTCCATTATGCATTTGATGCGATACTTTTGGTTATAGTTGCTTTTTCTATTTTCCAAATAGTTTTAGCTACGACTCCAAATCCGGGTCACCCTTGGAGTGAAGTTGGTGATGGAACTTTTGCTATTACTGGTCCTACGACTGCCAAGTCTTATGCTATTCAAGATGTGAATTCGACAATCCTTTCTACGACGAGTACGATCTCAGACAAGCAGATTATCGTCACATCTGCTACTTCAAACAATGTAACTGGCATCACTATCGCTGCTGGAAATTCGATAAGAAGAAATGCAGGTGACACAGCCTTTGAGGCCTACGTTGCTGGCGATATGTCTTTGGCCGGAGTGCAGACTGTATCAGGAGCAAAAACTTTTAATGATACTAAACTTTTACTCAACAATGTTGCTGGAACATTCACAGGACAATTTACAAATACAAATACTGTAAACAGAACTTACACTCTCAAAAATGCAGATGGCACTTTAGCTTTCACTTCTGATATTGGAAACTGGGGAGCATTGAATTATCCGACTTGGACTACTGGAACACCATTTGTAAAAATGACAGCAGCTGGAACATTTGCTTTAGATACAACCACTTATGGTATTGGGGATATGGTATTGGCATCTGCACAGACTGTGACGGGAGCAAAAACTTTTAATGATACAAAATTATTAATGAGAAATGTAGCCAATACTTTTAATGGCTCTTTTACGAATACGAACACAGCAGACAGAGTTTACACTCTCAAAGATAGTAACGGTACCTTAGCTTTTACTTCTGATATTCCATCATTAGGAGGATATCTACTTGCGACAGGTGCGACGACAGGTGCGACTTCTCAGTCTCAAGTATTTACCACTGGAATTACTACTCCCACTATTCTTGGTGGTACGACTACTACTTCACCACTTACTTTGCAGACGACGACGGGAGTCGGAACTACAGGTGCAGATATGCATTTCAAAGTAGGAAATGCAGGAGCAACAGAAGCCTTAACTATTTTGAATAGTGGGAATGTGGGGATTGGAACAACAACGCCAGGGACAAAACTTGATGTTTATGGAACAGGTAAGGTTATGATGATGGGAGATACAACTGGAAGTTCTGATGCTTATATCGACCTAATGGCCAATAGAGGACAATTCGGTTTTGAGTCTGTTACAGGTGTTCGTTTTCAGGGAACAGCAACAAGACCTATTGTATTTGGTATGGGTGCTTGGGGAACAGGAGAGGTTGCACGATTTGCTGCTTCAACTGGTAATCTAGGTCTTGGTACAACTACACCAACTAGTAATCTACAAGTTACTCAAAGTACAGTAGGAGTAGGAACTGCAACTACAAACGGAACGACTGCTCTAGTTGGAACAGGAACACAATTCACAAATACATTTAAAGTAGGTGATACAATCACCGTCTCAGGAGAAACAGTTAGAACTATTGCTACTATTACCGATAATACACACTTAACTTCAACTGTAGCATTTTCAACTTCAGCTTCTGCTCTCACTTATACTTTAGTTGGTGGTGATAGATTTATGGTTAAGGGAAATGGGAATGTGGGAATTGGGACAACGAGTCCTACCGATAAATTAGATGTAGCCGGTGGACTGAGGATAACTGCCAATTCAGCTTTTGATGCAGGATTACCAGGAAGAATTTATAAAGCATCAGATCTTGGTCTTGTTTTGCAAGGTGTCACTGGAACAACAGATGATATAACCTGGGCGACTCCTGGCGGAACTAGAATATTAGAAGTTCCAACTGGAACATCAAATGTTGTATATGGACCTACTGGTACTGTAAACGTTGCTATTGGATATTCCACCCCAGGGACAGCGAAATTAGCTGTGAATGGCAACGTCGGTATCGGAACAACCTCACCAACCAACATTCTTTCTCTCGGTGGTACTACAGCCCGAACAATCTGGATGGAAAGAAACACAACAGCTGCAACTGCCGGCCAAGGTTTAACTTTATCAAGTGGGGGTGCCATTGCCGGTACAGCTGATCTAGCCGGAGGCGATTTAAATTTACAATCAGGAATAGGAACTGGAACTGGAAGTTCAGCCATGCACTTCTTCACTGCTACAGGAAGTACCACTGGAACAACTGACAATACTCCGACAGAGAAAATGACGATTTTAGGGAATGGAAATGTCGGCATCGGGACGACTGGGCCAACTGCTGTACTACACTTGAAAGCAGGCACAGCTACAGCAGGAACAGCACCGCTCAAACTTACAGCAGGTACAGCATTAGGAACTTCTGAAGCAGGAGCTATTGAATTCGATAGCTCTCACTTATGGTTTACTGTTGCAAATGGAGGATCAAGATACCAGCTTGATCAGCAGACAGGAGGAGGGAGGCTAGACCAGATAGCC
>CAIJLF010000124.1 GCA_903821415.1 uncultured bacterium
AAACTCTGTATCGAGTAGTTTTAATGGAGTCAGAATATTTTCTTTGAAAATTAATTCACTAATTAAATCTAATAAAAGATGAGGACATATCAGCCTTTATACTTAAAAGTTGTCTTGTCAATTTTGAAAAAAATAGAATTTAAGTTGGCAAAAAGAGGGGATTACTATTTTATCGATTCTATACCTTTCGATGAAATTGTTGAAGATGATGAAGAATGTAATTCATTAACGCTAGAAAGTTTTGATGCATTTTTTGATCTAAACAATCTGTATTTAATAAATTGTGGTTTTTATATAAGAGATCATGATTTGCCGTTGTTTCTTTTCAGGATGGGTATAGGAAAATGCGATATAATTTTCACCGGGGATGATTTAATATCCGAAGATCTTATTAAATTCAGAAATGTTTTACCAGAAGACATAGAGGATGAGTCTTGGATTGATATATTGTCAGTATTTATTAGAAGTATAAATTATATTATCGATAATAATTTAACTATTGAATATACACCAAGAGTAAACTAATTTAAAAAAGGCTTAAGTCGTAGAACTTAAGCCTTTTTTTGTATTCCTGAAATTCCATTTAGTTATCCACAGTTTCAAGTGGGAGGACTTGTTTGTTTTGTGGGATGAAGTGGTGTATAATATAACTAAGTGGGATACGGTGGGATAAATAAATTTATCAATTATAACCTCATTTCACAACATTATTATGCTGATTGGAGAATACACACATACATTAGATGACAAGAACAGAATGTCACTACCCGTTAAATTCCGAAAGGAGATGGGGAAGAGTGTTGTTGTTGCTCCTGGGCTTGATAATTGTCTTTCTATTTTTACTGTTAAAGAGTGGCAAAAGGTTTCAGAAAAGTTATCTGATTCTTCAATGCTAGCAAGTGACAACAGAAGTTTTTCGAGATTTATGTTTGGTCAGGCAGTAGTTGCAGACGTAGATGCAAACGGCCGAATACTAATCCCGGAAAATTTAAAAATACGATCAAATCTTTCTACGAAAGTTGTGGTTATAGGTGTACAGAATCGTGCTGAAATCTGGAACGAGAAAGCTTGGAATGATTACAAGAAGTTAGTTGAAACACAGGCTGATGCTCTCGCAGATAAATTAGGGCAGATAGGAGTTCTTTAATATGACACATATACCTGTATTAAAAGATGAATCCATAGATGGTCTTTTCATTAAAGATGGAGACATCATCGTAGATGGCACATTGGGTGGCGGAGGACACACTTTTGAGATGATAAAACGCTTTGGTTCGAAAGTGAAGATTATTGGTTTAGATCTTGATCTCGATGCAAAGGATCGCACAGAAAAGCTAATCAGTGGTACCCCTTCAGATTTTATTTTCGTCAATTATGGTTTTCAAGATATAGATAAGGTTTTAAAGGATTTAGGAATAGAAAAAGTTGATGGGATTTTATTAGATTTGGGGATAAGTTCATTCCAACTTGAAGTCGCGGGTAGAGGTTTCTCTTTTCTTAAAGACGAACCCTTGCTCATGACTATGAAGAAAGAGCCTACTGACGAAGACCTGACTGCAAAAGAAATAGTTAATACATGGGAGGAAGAAAGTATAGCAGATATAATCTACGGTTTTGGAGAAGAAAGATATTCGAGAAAGATAGCAAAATGGATAGTAGAAAGTAGAAAAGAAAAGGAGATAGAAACGACATTTGACCTAGTGAAGATTATAGATGAGGCAGTGGGGCGAAATTATAAAGGTATGAGGATTCATCCTTCAACGCGAACCTTCCAGGCATTGAGAATAGCTACAAATAGCGAGCTCTCCAATCTAGAACAAGTGATAGAAAAAGGATTTGAATGTTTGAAGATAGGAGGTCATATTTCAATTATAACTTTCCATAGTCTCGAGGATCGAATAGTCAAAAGGGCATATATGAATTTAAAAGAAAACGGCAAAGCTAGAATGATAAACAAGAAGCCGATAATACCTACCGATGATGAGATTATGAATAACCCACGTTCACGAAGTGCAAAATTAAGATTATTAGAAAAAATATAACTAACAATTAAATTATGAGCAAAACAAAAGCAATAACAAAAGATATAATAGGCGATACAAGCATACAGAGAATCATATTCAAAGTACTTGTTGGTTCTTTGTTGTTACTTTCAATTGTTTATATATATATCATCGGTTCTATTACTTTCAATGTTGTAGCTCGTAAGTCTCTTGAGAATACAGCAAAAATACTCGGTAATAACATTAGCCAACTCGAATTAACATATCTTAGTAATCTAAATGATGTAAACAAAGCTAAGGCAACTTCCTTAGGATTTGTAGAAACAAAATCAAACATTTTCGCATCTCGTTCTATTACTCATGTTGCTATACGCTAACAATGAACCTGTCGTCGTTTCAATCAAGAATAAGGATAGTCTCCGTGCTTATTTTCATATTTGCGATAATTTTAATTTCAAAATT
>CAIJLF010000125.1 GCA_903821415.1 uncultured bacterium
GGATGTGAGCGGAAACCCCGACATCTTCAGTGTCGTGGGTTAGCGAACCCTTTCTTTACCGTTTGACTATACTCTACCATACCCATTATACCATGTCAACGAAAATTTTGAAAATATTTTCACTTTCTTGAAGGATTTTTCCTAAAAATATAGAATTATGTAATTATGAGCACTTTAACTTATAATATAAAACTTGAATTCAAAAGTAAGGAAGAAGAAAACCTTCTTCTAAACTTACTTTCTGAACATCAAAAAGTTTGGAATTATATGTCAGAAATTGCCTTTAAAATGAAGAAAATTGATAAGAAAATTCTTTATGATAAATCATATCATAATTGTAGAAAAATCTTTCCAAATTGCCCTTCTCAAGTTATTATTAGAGCAAAAGATTCCGTATATGCTACTTATAAAACTATACAATCAAATCATCATAAATTAGAAATTCCAGCAAAACAAGAGAATCTATCCATAAGATTAGATAAAAGAATTTATACCTTCTTCCCAAATAATCAAATAAAACTTACAACAACAGGAAAAAGAATTCTTTCCTTTTATATTCCTTATCCTAAATTTCAAGAATTATTCTCCAAATATTCTATTTGTGATCCTCTTATATTTGTAAAAGATAATCAAATTTGGTTAGCAGTATCTTTTGAAATAAATACTCTTACTTTAATAGAAAATTCTTGTATCGGAGTTGATCTTGGAATAAAAAGATTAGCTACAACATCTGAAGGATTAGCAATAATTGATAAGAAATTCCTAAAAGAAAAAAGAAAATTAAGATATCTAAAGAGACAATTACAATCTAAAATTAAAATAACTTTCTCTAATTCTGCAAAAAGAAAATTAAAAATATTAAAAAGAAAAGAACATAATAAAAATAAAGATCAATCTAATTTTATTGCAAATGTTATATTAAAAACAAAATCTAATGTTATTGTTATGGAAGATCTTTCAGGTATAAAATCAAAAAATAAAGGTAAAAAGTTTAATAATAAACAATCTCAAGTCCCATATTTTGAATTAAGAAGAATTCTAACTTACAAGGCACCACTTCTGGGTAAAGAAGTGGTAACGGTTGACCCAGCTTATACTTCCAAAAACGATTATAGAAATATCGAAAGAGGTAATAGAAAGGGATGTAGGTATTATACAAGTGATGGTAAGGTTTTTGACGCAGACTGGAATGCGGCAATAAACATTGCTAATCGTTATTCCACTCGTAAAAGAGTTAAAGGAATAGAACTCCCTGTTTCGTTTGGCTTGCCCATGGATGGTAAGTTAAACCTAATGGGCAAGCCACATCAACTGGCTAATTGTGAGATAAGGTCTTGCAAACCCAATGATCTTTAGTCATTGGGTGGTTGATGTATATGCTTCTGGATAGCAGGAACATCCAATATATTAGTTATATTTTGCATTTCTTTCACCTATTTCTGCCATTTTTTATCCAAAAATGGGATTACCTTGGACCATTTTCTTTTTAAACCAAAACCTCTATATATTTCATTATATATCATTACGGCGGATTTCCCAGTATATCTTACACTATACAAGTTTTCAATTTTTTTTTCTTGGCTTACTGATCCATTAATATGTGA
>CAIJLF010000126.1 GCA_903821415.1 uncultured bacterium
CAGATAATGTCGAGTGCTTTGATAGTTTTATGAGTGTAGTAGATACTGGTTATGCTGACGGTTTTCATATACCCGCATTTGATTTCTCAGGCATCTCGTATTTTAGGTGTGCTTCTAGTATGGGTTTTAACCAATATGAAATATGGGGCACTGATAAAGAAGGGCATACCTTTTATATTCACAAAGATGAAGGTGGAATGGCCGCTTCGGGGTCTGATGGTATTTATAATCTCTGTTATAAAAAAGACAATGTTGTTATAAGGGATGAAAAGCTTGTGGGGCGAGAATCTATCAAAGAATTAGGAACATGTTTTTGGACAAATGATTTTCCTTTAAACCCTACGAGTATATATGAATATGGCTCTAAATAAAATAGTTTAATTATAGTGACTAGTTCAAGTGTCAAAAAAAACGATACCTGTGAGGATATCGTTTTGATATTTTAATTATTTTACAAAATTGATAGCTTTCAGAGTCGTCACTCATCTTGGATCAGACGATAGTCATCAGTCGCTATTTTAAAATCTGGATGGTTTGGGCCAATATCAGCTAAAACTTGCTTGGTCTCTTTTATCCAGCGTTTATCACAATATTGTAAATTTAGCTTTGCAAAACATTCTTTTGCTTCTTTTTTTGTTTTGAATAAAGCAACGATATTACCTGAGTGACCACCCATATACTTGATACGCATCCTATCCGCAGTATATTTAGTATTACAAGTGCTTTTTAAAAAAGCATAAGTTTTCTCAGTTGTCATCGAAAGTTCATAGAAAATAACCACTATACTTCTACTTTCATCTCCACATTTTAAACGTTGCCCTACACTCATCTTCGTAGTAGTGTCTTTTGATACGACCAGCTCAATATATGAGTGGCCATTTTCATCTTTATCTTTAACTAGAAAAATTGAAGATCCGGTCACAGCATAAAATGATTCTACATAACTTTTTTCCATAAAACCTCCTTGTCTTTATTAATGATTTGTAAAATTGTCACAATTTAAGCATATTTAACTACTTTATATATTAGTTGTCAATTTATATCTAATTATAAATATATTTTGTTCTGGCGTTTAGTTAAAGTATGAACATATTGACTTTACAATCTCTTAGAAGTAATGTATAGAAAATTTAACAATTTAATTTACTAAAGAAAAGGAGGTAATTTATGCAAGGAGTTGAAGTTAGCCATTTAAATGCTGCTATTAAAGCCGTTTTAATGGCGTATTATGATCTTATGCATGCTACAGTCGAAGATGCTCTTCGTATTGTAAATGCTTATGGAAAGATAGACACTCTAGGTATGGATGCAGGACCGGAGATTACTATCTGTGAGCAGTTGAACAGATACGACTCAGGTGCTGTTGTTATTACTGAGGAGGCTGGAAAGAAGGGTATTAATTTCAATGATACTTTTCGTTCTGGAGACCCTGAAACATTTCGTACTGTATTTATCAGTGATCCAACCGATAGATCCAACCAGCTAAAGGAGTTCCTTACTAAATTTCCAAAAGAAATGAAGATTGGTGATATCTTTGGTGCTTCAGATATCATTGCTAAATGGGAAGAGAGTTTTGGAGGTCCAGCGTCTATAACTGGTGCTTCGTCGGCTATAAGTTGTGTGAGACATGGTCTTCCGATTTTTGCTGTAATTGTGAATTACATTACACAAGAATTGTACGTGTCTTGTGCAGCAGGTAATAAAATACTTAAATTACCTCCCGAACGTCCAGAACTAATAGACTTGGACTATGTTCGTAAGAATGGTGAAGTAATTTTATTCCCAAATTTGGACGGACAGATGAGTAGTATGCAGAGATTTGTCACCTTCTTGGGCGATGTTGGCAAAACAGGCTATCTTGAAAATTTTAAGAATAGTGGCCTTATGAATGACCAACAAGCAAATGAATTTATTCATTACAGGAAACCCGGTGGTCCATCTAGAGCATTGTATCTCTCTTCTCTTCAGCCGAGGATACAACCAGTGGGATTCATCCTAGCTAACGGCGAGAAAATCAGCGAGTGGATTCACTGGCTACCGTTCGTAAGGTTCGCTCGGAGTCTGAATGACGATAGTCAGCCAGCCTTAATCCTGTATGAAGTTTTTAACGAACGGCCGTCAACCAAAGAGGGAGTGTTAATGTCCACACTTCCTAACTACAGTGTATTCAGGGAGTATAATGAAAAAATGTACATTGATACATCTTGGCTTCTCAAGATGCCAAATCCTAGCAAGCTCCGGTCGACTATAATTATTGCACCTTATGACAACCGCTGGGCTGTGAGAGCGAGTAGTCAATTTGGCTACCGCCAGATCAAGTTCTATTAAAATAAAATTTAACCCGCCAAGAGACCCGTTCTCTTGAGCGGGTTTTTGATTGTTGTATATGGCATTTTCATATTTTAGATAAGTTTGGTAATTATAAAATATTGAATCATTATGTAATATTGACTTATATTAAAACATATTGTAAAATAGGAAAAATTTATTCTTTTAAAACTCTCTGGAAGTGTTTCCAGAAAAAATAAAATTTGACATAATGAAAGAGATTGAACTTCCAGTATCACTTCTATGTGATATATTTATTAGATTTGCTAAAGTGTCTTTTATAAAAGACGTGAATTCTAAATTCATTTTTGTTCACGATGAATGGTCCAAAATAATTGGATATTCTAAGGAACAAATGCTAGGAAAGGTATTTGTCGATAATTTAACTGAATCACTGAAAAATGAATATTTTGGTATGGACCAAGTAGTTCTGCTTTCTGGTGAAGAACAAATTTCAATAAACAGAATAGCTGAAAAAGATGGCAGAATATTGGTTTTAAAAACCAGAAAAAATCTTTATGAAGATGAAACAGGTCTAAGGTTAATAGTTGGCTCGGTAGAAGACATTACAGAAATTGAAGAGATTCACAAGTCTCTAAAAGAAACCAATCATACCTTAAAAAAAAGTAATGCTGAAAAGGATAAATTCTTTTCAATCGTTGCACACGACTTGCGTAGTCCTTTTAGCGGATTCCTAGGATTGACAGAATATTTAGCTGATAATATCAAATCCATGTCAGTAAGCGAGGCGTATGATGCTATAGTTCTAATGAAGGATTCAGCTGTTAACTTTCATAACCGACTCGAAAATTTATTGAAGTGGGCATTAAATCAAAGGGATATGACTGACTTTCTACCTAATTCTATTAATTTCAGAAAGTTTTCTGAATCGAACATTAATTCGATTCATTTAATGGCGGATGGTAAATGGATAGAAATTAAGAATGAAATACCTGATGATTTATCTGTATTTGCAGATAAAAATATGGTCCATTCTATTCTTATTAATCTGATCACAAATGCAATCAAGTTCACTCCTAAAAGGGGGTCGATCGTTGTCTCAGCCAAAGAAGTATCTGGGGATTTTATTCAAGTATCAATTCAAGATACTGGAATAGGAATGAGAGAGAAGACTATCAATAATCTTTTTAAGATTAAAACTAAGATTACAAGCAATAAGGGGACCGAAGGAGAGCTAGGGACAGGGTTAGGATTGATACTCTGCAAAGATTTTGTAGATAAACATGGAGGAAAAATCTGGGTTGAGAGTGAGATAGGCATTGGAAGTAATTTTAATTTTACTTTGCCTAAGGCAAAATAAGATAAAGGGCTGGTGCAAAATGCATCAGCTCTTTTTAATTACTTAATCAAAAGATTTTTTATATGATAAATGGTAAAATTGAATAAATACTTCAAGCCAGCGAACCTGCTCTAAAAGGCAGACAACATGGATGGGGAAATAATAACTCTTAGAGGTTCGAATCCTCTCGTTGGCACGTAAAGTAAACTGCTTTACTTCCGTAGAGGATTCGAAAGATTATTTGTTACTTTGTAACCAAAGTCAGATAATACCCGAATCGGTAAGATTCGAATCCTCTCGTTGGCATGCAAAGTAAACTAAATTTATATATAAGCCTTGCTCTTGCAAGGCTTATTATATAATATTTATTAATATTACGATAGATAATATTTGACAAAACGCTACATAGATGCTA
>CAIJLF010000127.1 GCA_903821415.1 uncultured bacterium
AAAAACAATATTAAATTTTAGAGTAAATCGCATATTAATTCTATAATTACATCAAAGATTAGTCAACCGATAGTATTCAAGATACTAAATAGACCTCTTCCCTCTGGTGTAAATTATTAAAGCACATAGACCATTTGTTATAACTAAACTTATCAAATACAAAGACGTTGTTAGACTAAAAAAAGATAGAGCTCGTAGTGCAAGTAAACTAGAAACAGAACTTAAAATATAAGTAGAGATAGTCTCAGTACCTGGCTCTTCGTATGACTTTCTAAATGTGGGTAAAAAACCAATGATATCAGTAATAGCAACAACTATAACAGACAAAAGAGCATCCTTAAGGAAGAAATAAATAATAATAGCGATAAGTGCCCCTATCAAACAAATCGTATCAAAAATAGTAATATTGTTAGATCCATAGAATAAAGACATAATAAATACGAACCCACAGAGTATCGCCCCTATAGAAAGAGACATAACTCCTAATCCAGCTCCACCACTTGACATAGCGATGGCCCCTGTGGTCTGAAGAATAGTCCAGATGAGCCAAGAGTAGCTATGAGGCTTAGTCTTGCCCTTAAAAATATCTATAATATAAGGAATAAAACAGGAAATCCCTATAATCGTGGAAATGATGGCAAAAATGACTTTTATACTCATATTTATATTGTAGCAGATTTGCACCAATTTTTATCAAAAATCGTATATAATAGTGTAATAGCAGTAATATATTCAAAGAAATATGAAAAAAATATACATAAAAACTTTATCTTTCGTCAGTATCCTAGGATTATTTGTATCAATAGCAATAATCCCCTTTAATAGTGTTCACGCGTCTATAAGTCCTACCCTATCTATAATTAATTCAAATAATGGATATACACAAATAACAGTCAATGCTGATCCTAATGCCTCTGTAATATTCTATTATAATAATTCTTATAATACTCTGACTTCAAATAACATAGGATACACGGGTGCTACTGGATATCTATCTGTCTCAGTATCAAATACTGATTATAATGTAGCTCCAAGTTCATACGTCTATGTAATGGTAAATGGTATGAATTCACAAAATGTTTTATGGCCAGCTTATTATAATTATAATAACTACAACTACAATAATAACAATAATTATAACAACAATAATAGTAACTATAATAATAGTAACTATAATAACTACAACAATAACTATCTCTATACAAACCCAAGCTATGTAAATCAAATAACCTTCAGTCAAAATAGTGTGAGCCTATCTGCTGGGCAAAATACATATATCAATATATATGGAGGTTCTAACTACTATGTCTATGGAAATACAAACCCTTACAACGTCTCCGCAAGTGTAACTGGCAATACTCTAAATATATACGCAAATAGTGCGGGAAATTCTGTAATAACAGTCTGCCAAAATAGCTTGGCTTCATGCGCAAATGTAAACGTAACGGTAATAAATAATACTAACTACCAACAAGGAAATACCTACCATAAAATAACGAAACGTCATTATAAATTGCCATTCCACTTTAGCTTCAACTTCATGAATAGATTCACAAGATAAGCCCCCTTCCTTCAAAATAAAACCTCTCATAGGAGAGGTTTTATTTTGTTAAATTGTAAATATTACTTTATTTTATTTATAGGTAACTCCACAAAGAAAACAGTTCCCTTGTCTATGCCTTTTGATTTAGCATATATCTTACCATTGTGACTCTCTATTATCTTCTTTGATAAATACAAACGAAGACCCATACCATCTGGATATGCCAGGACTGCCTTCTTGCTACGATAAAATCTAGAAAATATTTTCATACTATCGTAAAAATCTAATCCAATACCTGGATCTGCAATATAGAAAAGTAATTTATCATTTGATTTGAGAATACAATCTATCAAAATCTTCCCACCGATTGGTGTATATATAATGGCATTCTCTATCAACGAATCAATAGCGAAAGTAATCTTCTTCAAATCTAAAGTCAAAAGAGGAATAGTCTGAAAAGATGATATCTGGAAAACGAGATTCTTTTTGTTGATATCTTCCTTATACCTTGATATGGAACCCTCAACAATACTCCTAAAAGAAGTCTCTTCTAAGAAGAATCCATTCTTGTTATTTATATCCTTAATACCCACAATTAGATCGACTATCTCTAGTAGATTGTTCGTAGCATTATTTAAATTCTGAATATACTTGATCCTATCTTCTCTTGAGATATTGATATCTTCTAATTCTTTGCTTATCCAGTTTATCCTTGTCAGCGGAGTTCTAAAGGTATGGTTGATAATAGATGTGAATTCGTATTCGGTTTTTCTATTCCTAAAATAGAACCTAACAAAGAAATACAAGGCGAACATTAATACTACTATCAAAACAGAAAGCCAAATGTTTATCATATTCCCTATTATAACTCATATCAGGAAGAACCCAAATAGATAAATTAGGATTGGAGAATTAAAATATTATGTTTATTATATCGAGTAATACCAGCATCTTATGCTCCCATCAGACGAGACTGTTTTCTTATATTCATCGGGCTTATCTAGATTCACATTAATCTTCTTTGCATTAGAAACAAAAACAGGTTCATTATCTTTTAAATAAGACAAGAAACCAACACAATCAGTAGTATCGTTTATATCTGTATTACACCCTGAATCACAGCCTGCATAAACAGCTCTTCTTTTTAATTTAAAATTGGCATATCCTGATAAAAATAGAATAGCTAAAACTATAATTAAGATAGCGAGTCTAGATAAAAGTTTTTTATGTTTTTCCATTCGAGTATTATACTAGAAATTAATCTAATTTACATCTTTCGTTTTCATATTGAGCTCATTTTTATACTGGCGGAGAG
>CAIJLF010000128.1 GCA_903821415.1 uncultured bacterium
ATAATGAACAAAAAGAAATGAAAGAAAAAAGTATGCCTAGATTAATATTTGCACTTGGAAAAGGGCTTACTCTTAAACCTGAAACTAAAGTAAATGAAATATATGGATTGAAAGATTCTACTACCATAACTCCCAGTCTTAAAAGAGATGCAAGAGAACAGAAAGAGGAACACCCTAATACTCTAGGTTCTACTATCATACCAGGAAAAAGAGAAGAGTCGAGAACCTTCGTAGCCAATGCAACCCATGCCGAAATACCTGCAGCAAACTTTAATCGTAGTTCTGAGCAAAGAAGAATAAAAGTAGCTGCAGAAAGTCTAGAAAAACTATCAAACCAATCATGAAAATATGGACACAAAAATGGAAAGACTTGTTGAAAAGCAAAGAATTTATACAATCTTTGCTTATTTCAACTGTATTCCTCTTGATAAGCTTATATATAAATTTTAGGGCTGGCAATTATGCTACTGAGAGGGCAAGTCTTCCTGTCACTGATATTATACTAAGCAATATTCGAGTATTTGATGTCGACCTATTCTTCATCTGGGGGCCGATTATTCTTTTCAGTATAGTTGCAATTATATGTTTGTACCACCCAAAGAAAGTGTCGTTTATTATTAAAAATATCGCACTTTTCACTATCATTAGATCAATTTTTATAAGCCTAACTCACCTGGGTCCTTTCCCAACACAAGCCATATCAGAAAGTACGAATTTTATAAGTAAATTTACATTTGGTGGAGACCTCTTCTTCTCTGGACATACAGGTATACCATTCTTAATGGCCTTAGTATTCTGGGGTTACAAACCATTACGTTATTTATTTATAATTGATTCAATATTTATGGGAACCGTCGTATTACTAGGTCATTACCATTATTCGATAGATGTCCTAGCTGCATTTTTCATTACATATTCTATTTATCATATATCTTTATATCTATTCAAAAAAGATAAAGATATGTTCGATTCCAGATAAAAAACTTTGATTAAATTTTAATCAAAGTTTTTTTCAATTTAATTAATGAAACCCTTCTATAAAGAAGTTACAATTTGTATGACCTAGAGAGTCGACCTTCGCAACAAGGTCATTACAAGCTTTTTCTTGTCCACAAACATAAATGTCAGAATCATTAAAATCATAATCACCTATGAAGTCTTGTATATACCCCACTCGTATATTAGACTCTGGTGTCCCTCTAGAAACTACATTCGAGAATGAAACATTTTTATGATTATCTGATAGTTGTTTAAAATATTCATTATAGAGAATCTCTTCTTCACTTCTACTCCCTGAGATAATAGTTAAACTATCAACCTTTTTAATATTTGTGAAATAATCTGCGATTGATTTGACTACTCCTATACCTATACCAAATGCAAATAAGTATATTTTATCTTGATTCATTTTATTTACTGTATTTAGTCCAAGTGGGCCCATAAGTTCGATATTCTCTCCTACCATATCCCTGCCCCAGAAAATAGGAGTGACTGTGCCCGTAGGACTTAATCTTATACTCAAGGTAATACTCTCATGATCATTTGAGGATGAAGATATCGAATAAGCTCGTCTTACTTTTTCCCCATTTATATCAAAAAAAACATTCACAAAGCTTCCTGGAATAAATTCCAATGGTTCAGACAAAACGATACTTATCTCTTTAGCGGTTTTTGATAAATCTGTTATTTTTTTTATTTTACCTGTTATTTTTTTTATATTCATATATTTTTTAATATTTTTCTTTTGTCCGGTACTGGTATAATATTTATTGAAGAGTTTGTGATGATTGGAGGTGTAACATTTAGGCTCTTCAATAATCTTTTCTTATTTCTGACAGATGCTATATAAGTCACAAATGTGATTATAATCAATGCATACAGTAAATCTATATTACCATAAGAAAGATATACATATAAAACACTAGCATAAAAGTAGACATAAGATAGTTGCTGAATCTTTTTCCACCAAGTTCCGAATATTCTTTTTGCCAAATTATTAGATGTAATTATAAGGATTACTGCTGATATGTCTGCTAGGTGTGCCAGTAAAGCATAATTCGTCATAGACCAGTATTTATAAGTACTAAAGGCCTCTATGTATCCAGCGGGGTCTATCATAAGTTTGGATAATATAAATGAAACTATGATAGAAGCGGATATAACTCCTGTCCCCTTTCTTAGTATAACTAAAGGTCTAAGCCACTTAACGCCTATAAAAATATCTGCAAGAGGTCTTATAATCATTACGAAAAACAAAAAGATATGTGAAGCAAGATACAGATTTAGAGTTACATTTGAATTTATAACATCTGGATAAAAAACAATAAGTAAAGGAAGAACCATCATTATTATGACGGAAACTACTAGCAATGTTTCTTGTGTGTATTTAATTATATTAAAATATTTTTTCATTTGTTTTATGTAATATCTAAATCGTATTATTTTTAATTATTTCTCCATTATTCTTGATAATTATAAAATCTATATTATCTTCTCCTAGTAATTCCATAGCTTTTTTATATTCAACATTTATAAACACTTTTGTATACGCTTCAGAAAAACTACCATCTTTGTGAATTATACTGGCTGAAATAATATCATTGTCAGGATTATGATATCCTGAAATATCTAAGATATGATGTATCTTTTGACTAAGATTAAGCCATGATCTTTTATAAGTACCGCTCGTAGCCAAACTCTGATCATAAAGTGTCACTACAATATCTTCATTTTTTAAAATCGGGTTATAAATACTAAATACAAATCTATCTCCATTCTTATCTAAGCCTTTCGTATGTATATCTCCTCCGATATTTACTATGACCCCTCTTATATCAGATGAATATGATTTTATCTTTTCTGCGATTAATTCTGCTAAATATCCTTTTAAGAAGCCACCATAATCTAGATTCTGTCCTTCGTTCAGACTTATATATGATTTACTTTTGTCTATTTTAACAGAAGAAAAATCTATATCATATGATTCATCATCATTTATTTTTTTATTGTTTTCTAAATCAGAAAAGTTTTTATCGTATCCCAATCTAGAAATTGATACAAGAGGATTAAATATTCCTTTTGTCTTATTGAACAATTGATAAGCCTTGAGAGTAACTCTAAGAAATAGAGTAGAAACTGCCATACTTTTCTTTTTGTTCAATAATGAAAGTTCACTATTAGGTAAGAACCTTGAAAACCGAGCTTCATATTCTTCTATATCATTTAACCCCATTTTATACATTTTATATGCAAGTTCTTTGCTTTCACAAACAATTGCAATAGAATACTCAGTCCCCATCGCCTTGCCATTATATTCAAATTCTTCTATCATGATTTATATAGTACAAGAATGAGATGAATAATTGATGAATAGATATATAATATAATTATGAGAATCCTAATAGTAGAAGATAATGAAAAACTAGCTAAATATACAAAGCAAATGCTTGAAGAAGAAGGCTATGCTGTAGATGTAGCTATAGACGGAGAAATAGGTGAAAGGCAGGCAAGAAATAAAAACCACGACTTGGTTATTTTAGATATTATGCTACCGAAAAAAGATGGAGTATCTGTATGCAAAAGCTTAAGAAAAGATAATATCAACTTACCTATAATAATGATAACAGCTAAAGGAGAGATTGAGGATAAAATTATAGGATTAGATAGCGGTGCTGATGACTACCTAGTAAAACCATATGATATGAATGAACTCCTTGCTAGAGTAAGGGCTCTTCTACGTCGACCACAAGAAAGAGTGTTAACTAAGCTAGTTGTTAAAGATATTGTTCTAGATAATAGCAAACATATAGTAACGAAAAAAGGAGTAACTATATCTCTAACTCTAAAAGAATATGCTATCTTAGAGTACCTAATGATGAATGCAGGCAGTGTAATCACAAGAGAACAACTACTTGAACATTGCTGGGATTTCGCATATAGTGCATTTAGCAACATAACCGATGTTTATATCAAGCAATTAAGGAAGAAATTAAAAGATACCAATGAAAAATATATTCAAACAATTCGTGGGGTGGGATACACCTTCAAATCAAAGTAGCTTTAAAAAAGCTGTTATACTTCTAACCATTTATTACACTGCTGGTGTTTTTATTGTTTTAGCTATTTTTAATATTATGGTATATAGCTTATTTACCAATAGTATAAAAACTGGCGATAATGAAAAAATAGAAAAAATTGGTCAACAAATAAATGGTATTAAAATAAAAGAAAATACCGCTACAGAAATGCAAGATAATCTTCTAAACATTCTCCTTGTTTCAGATGTTATTATATTAATACTAACCTTGTTTGTAGCATATGCTTCATCTAAAAGAACTCTCAAACCCTTAGAAGAAGCCTATAAGAAGCAATCAAGATTCGTAGCTGATGCTGCCCACGAACTGAGAACACCTTTATCAGTTATGAAAGCAGGCGGAGAAGTAATACTAAGAACAGATAGAAATAAAGATGAATATAAAAAATATATAGTAGAATCACTAGAAGAAGTCGATAGACTTACTACTCTCTCAAACGACCTCCTTTTTCTAGCTAGTAATAACAAAAAGAAGGTCAAGTCTTCTTCTCTTGTAAACTTTGGTGAAATTTGCAAAAAACAAATTGAAATAATGAAAGCTTATGCAGATATTAAAAATATTAAAATTGAAGATACAATTCAAGATAATTTAATATTAGAAGGAGAAAGAGAAGACTTAACGCGATTGATTATAAATCTACTTAAAAATGCAGTTGATTATAATAAACAGGGAGGCCAAATAATTGTTTCTCTTAAAAAGAAAAATAATAATATAATCTTAAATATAGCAGATACAGGTATAGGTATAAAAAAAGAAGACTTAGGTCAAATATTTGAAAGATTCTATAAAGCAGACAATTCAAGAACTCAAAATTCTTCAAGTACAGGATTAGGACTTTCTATAGTTAAAGAAATTATAGATGAACACAATGGTCAAATCGAAGTAAATAGTCATATAGATAAAGGTACTATCTTTATAATAACTTTACCTAGTATATAGTCACCCGACATTCATCTAATTTTCATAATTATAATATATGATATCTTCATTAAGAGTAATGAAGTATAAATAATTATGGCACAATATGTATGTTTAGAATGTGGATGGATATATGACGAAGCAAAAGGAGATCCTGCAAGAGGAATACCTCCTGGCACTAAATGGGAAACACTCCCTATGGATTTTAAATGCGCAGAATGTAGTATCAAAAAAAGTGATACTCATATGTGGCAAAAAATCGATTAAATATAATTAAATTAAATATGACGAAAGATCTTAAAAATGTAATAATAACTTTTGGATTAATAGGCTTAGTCTTTGCCCAAGGTTCTTCTGCATATCAAGATAAAGTAAAAAAAGAAAATGCCGTCCTAGTAGCAAAACAAGAAAAAGCAATACGAGTTGAACAAAATAAATTGGCAAAAATAACTGCACAACAAAATGAACTTCAAAAACAGCAAGATTTAGCAGCACAACAGCAACAAATCCAGAATGACACGAATCAAGCTTTAGATAACCAGCAAAAAATAGACCTAGCGAATGAGCAAGCAGCTCTATTAGCAAAACAGCAGGCAACAACCAAGGCTTTAGCTTTACAAAAAGCACAAGCACTAGCTAGCCAAAAAGCCTTAGCTCAAGCTCAGGCCCAAGTTCAGGCTCAAACAGTAGTGACTACTCCAAGCAGACGATCTAGAGCAAGTTAATATTAAAAAATTTAAATCTTACCTATAAGATCAATACCGGGAGTTAGTACATCTTTGCCAGGTTCCCAACTAGCAGGACAGACATTACCATCATGCTCTCTGACGAATTTAGCTGCTTCTAGCTTGCGGACCATTTCTTTTGCACTTCGGCCTATATTATTATCGTGGATTTCAATTGTTTTCAACACTCCATCTGGGTCAATTATAAAAGTTCCTCTAAGAGATAAACCCTCCTCCTCTATGTATGTTCCGAACATCATAGAGACTTTTCCAGTTGGGTCTGCCAGCATAGGATAATTTATCTTGCTTATGGCTGGTGATTCATCGTGCCAAGCTTTATGTGAAAAGGCAGTGTCGGTGCTGATACTCATGATCTCCCCTCCTAAAGCTTTTACTTCTTCATAATGAGTCGCTGCATCTTCTAACTCAGTAGGACAAACAAATGTGAAATCAGCTGGATAGAAAATCAGAACAACCCACTTACCTTTATAATCTGAAAGTTTAACTTTCTTTATATTATTGTCCTGATATGAGTCTAACTCAAAATCAGGAATTGTTGAATTTATATTTATCATACTTTTATGATAACAAATAGTTAGTATTATTCAAATAACGATATTTTTATATACCAGCAACTCCAAATAATTTACCTATACCAAAAGTAACTATCATGGCTATGAGACCTCCTAATACGACACGGGTTACTGCTTTTGACTTGCTAGATCCTCCTGCATGAGCACTAAGTGTCCCTGTCGCAATAAGGGCTATAATTACAGCTATGAATGTGACGGGAATACAGTATTTTACAGGAGAAATTATTATTAAAATAATAGGAATAATAGCCCCCGAAAAGAAAGCTAGTCCTGAAGCATAAGCAGCATTTAAAGGCTTTGTGAGATTATTTGGATCAATACCGAGTTCTGCTTCTACGTGAGCACCGAAAACATCATGAGCGGTTAATTCTTTAGCTACTGCCTCAGCAGTTTGCCTCGATAAGCCTTTTTTTTCATATATATTAGTAAGTTCTTCTAACTCTTCATCAGGTACTGTTGCTAGCTCTATACGCTCTTTCTCAAGTAATGATTTTTCTGTATCTCTTTGAGTGCTTACTGAGACATACTCTCCTACAGCCATTGAGAGTGCCCCTGCAACCAGACTAGCCACACCTGCAGTCAATATAAAGCTTTTAGAATTTGAAGCTCCAGCAACACCCACGATAACAGCAGAGGTGGATACAATACCGTCGTTAGCTCCCAGAACTGCGGCTCTTAGCCAGTTTAATTTATTATTACTCATTGAGTCACTTAACTCTACGTGAGTAATCGGATTTCTTGTTTTATTCATTTTATTAATATAACTAAATTATTTATTATGCACTATGTCTGATTTTATAATTTTTACGATAATTAATCATAGCTGGGATACTAGCTGCTACAGGCAATGATAAAAATGCTCCTAAAATACCAAAGAGGCTTGCTCCTATCAATACAGACAAGAATACAACCGAAGGGAAAAGATCAAGAGCTTTATTATATATCAAAGGAGATATTATATTGTTCTCAACTTGTTGATATATAAAATGTAGAATTACCACTAAAATGCCTACTATAGGAGATACTCCAAAGCCGATAATAACAGCAGGTATAGCACCTATAGTCTGGCCTACTAGAGGAAGTAAGTCAAAAATAGCTGCAAATAAAGCTAGTGGTAATGCGAAAGGAACACCGAGAAGAGTAAGACCAGTATACACAACAACTCCACATATTATAGAAATAATGACATTCCCTCTTATATACTTGCCTGTCACTATAGCCACTTCCTCAATCAATTCTTTTATACTGTCTTTTTCTTTTAGAGGTAAATTATTTAAAAATAATTCCGATAATCTCTTCATATCATACATCAAGAAAAAAGTAAGGATTATAGTCGTTATTATGGAAACGATTATAAAGGTTATATTTACAGTAGCAGTCGTATAGTCTAGATGAGTTTTCAAATACGTAACTATATTAAAATCTTTTAAAAATGAAGATAGGAACGATGAGTGACTGATAACATTATTGATACTACCTAACAAAACAGGAATCTCTTTTAATATACGAGGAATGAAAATAAAGCCTAAAACAATAAAAGGAACTATAGGGACAATTAAAATCAAAAAAATACAAAAAATCATGGGTATCTTTGTCTTTTTTTGTACACTTATAAGTGTCGGATAAAAGGCAGCTGTTAATACTAGAGAAATTAAAATGACTGGCATTATAGGAAGAACTTTCCAACAAAGAAAAATCAATACTCCCATAATTACTATACGAATAAGCGCGTTCCAACTTAAAAAATGTTCATTTTTTTCCATATACACATATTAGCATATTTTCCCTTCAATCCTATAAGCTTATTTGCAAAACAAATTTTAATTAGAGGCAATACACCCAACACGAGAATAATGCATTATTTTAAATTCTTTTGTTGTATCGGGCACCAACACACCCTTTTCATTTATTAGCTGATAACGTAATTTATCAATACCTGTCTTACCTTCTCTATATATCTCCTTTTCTTTACCATTCGATCCTTCGACTGTGTATGACAATACTGATGTGATAGTATCTTTACTCAAGGTTCCCACTATATCACCAGTGTAACCATTCGTGAGATCTGGACCACTTTGTGTTCCCCTCTTTGTACCTATCACAGACTCACCTTTTATTGTTATGTCTAAAAATTCATCCACTTTATAAGGTTCAGTCTTAGTTGCTTCATGATTGTAGGTATAACACTGACGACCATCTACAAGAGAAATATTAGCTTGAGGTAAAGGCAAAGTAGAAGGATCTTCTTGTTTTATATTTGACTTATTTTCTGATGAGATAATTCTATCAACCAATCTAGGCACCCATATTTTTTGTGTAGCTAGTAAAGCAAGTCCTATGATTATTAAAATAAATAGTATAATTCTAATTGTTTTCATAATATTTATTTCTTCCAACGAGGAGCAAACTTAATCATCCAAGTGTAAAATTTAGCTAGATATTTATTCATACCCTTACTCACCATTGATTCATAGCAGCCTTTTTGAAACTCTTTAACATCTGTCCCCTCATAGCAAAGCTTTCCATCTTTAAAGCAAAGACTACAATACTTGTCCGACTCTCTAACTCCAGTATCTTTATTAAAAGGCATCATACAACTCTCACAATTTTTTGTTTTCATATATTTATTATATCAAATTTATTTAAACTCAAACAACACATCCCTAAAGTTAATAATTCTGTTATTCTTATCTAGTTTTATTCCCTCCTTTTTATATAAAGCTAGTCTTTTCTTATCATACTCACCACCTAGCCATACTCTACCATCTGCATATACAATCCTATGAAAAGGGATATTCTTCATACCAGACATATAAGCCTTGCCTAGGATGGTCGTAATACTTTGCGAAGCCATCGGACCTGCTCCTGCTGCACGAGCAATACGCCCATAAGTAGTTACCCTACCAGCAGGGATCTCTAATGCTATTTTAATAACACGTTCAGAAAAAGTAAGCATATAATATTATATTGTCGAAATTAATAAAGATAAAATTATAAATAGTATTCCATAAAATCTAATAAACGATACAGGAATATTTACTTTAAAAAATTTACTAAAATAGTATTCTAAGTATTCATTTCTATAATTAAGATTAGGTTCGTATTTTCTTCTAATATTAAATTCCCATTTTGTTATAGGGCAATATCCCAAGATTACCCAACACAATAATGTTCCAGACAAAACCAAGATATATAAAAATTGGATATTAGGGAAAGCCCATCCGAAAAATATAATAATCACAAAGGCAAAATGTGAAATAAAAAGAAAATTTACTATTAAAAAATCAATTATCTTATTTTTCATAAACCATTATCAGTTATATATTTACCAACTGCCTCTATATCTATTAATTGATACAGATGATCTTTATCAGCCAACTCCTTTTTATATGCGACTAAATCACGAGGATCTATAAGTGAGACTTCAATCCCATCAACTTCTTTTATTACATTGGGGAATTTACGAAAAATATCCTTTGTTTGAAACCATTCTGTTTGTTCCTTATTACTCATCCTTAATGTATCAATATCAGTCATATCTATATCTTGTCCGTAATAATTAATAGAAAGAGTATCACAATCCCATTTCACATTAGTATAATGCTTAGGTCCAACAGTAATATGTTCTTTAATTTCTGGCACAATAATAGAAAAATATTTTCCTGAAAGAGAAATATCTATATCATTAACCGGTCTTTCAGAGCCATAGATATGAGCTGCAAATCCCCCACCGATTCGATATGGTATTTTATGTTTATCTAAAACTCCAACAATGAAGTGTAAGGCTTTTAATGTTTTTTCTTCCAATTGTAATTTCATAGGACTGTTTGCTTTTTAACTTATCATTTGAAAAGTATTGAAACTTAATTTATAAAGAAAAATTATCTTTAATCATTCTAGCAACTGTCGTTGGGTCTAAGTCAGTATTATTTATTCTTAAGTAATTCTTTTCTTTTATTTCCCCTTCTTGTGAATTAGGTCTATGTTCTACAAGACTCTGTCTTAATTTATCATCAGAACCTGATGATCCCTTTTTAGATGGTTTATGTATTAATCTATGCTCTGTTTTATTTCTTTTTATTCTTTCTTCAATATCTGCTTCGAGTTCTATATAGTAAATTTCTGCATTTTTATCTCTAAAAATTTTTATAAGACTTTCAATGTATTCCCAATCATTCTTGTCATCAAAATACCAAACAAATGTAAAAATTAATCCTTCTAAGTCGCTATCTGCAACTGCTTTAAATATCTCTTCTCTGATAAGTCTTACAAGTCTTTTACCTGTTTGATTTCCGTAACTAAAAAAAGGATTCACCAATTCAATCGGCATATGATTATGGAATAATTTGAGATTAGTTATTTTTTCCAATTCTTGTCCAACTGTCATTTTACCGACAGCCTGTGGTCCTGTTATAAGAATAAATTTCATAAATATATTATAACAAAACAACAGACAAAAACCCTAGTCAGTAGTCTAGGTCAGTATTTGAACCTGTTTAAAAGCTAAACTCCCAGATTATTAATTACATCTAAAAAGTTCTTCTCACTATTTTCATTAATAGCGTCAAGGAATGGTCTTATTTGAAGAGGCCATCCTGTATCTTTTATATAATTAATTTTAGTATAATCTAAGTGTTCTTTTGTAAATTCTTCATTCCCCTTCATGCCGAAATAGTTTCTCAATTGTGACATTCTTTCCACTATTTCATCGGGATTCTTCTTTAGTCCATTTGTTATATAAAAATCTATTATTTCTTGATCAGTTTTATTTTTAGTGCCTATTCTTGATTTCAAAATTTCTAAATCTTCTTTTGAAACAGTCACATTGGAAAAATCTAGAGAATTAACTATCCATTTACCTACTGGGGAATTTTCACTGAAGTGCCTTATTCCATGGCCTTTCTCATGAGCTTCAGTAAGATTTAATTGTTTATCAGAAACAACACCCTCTTGGTCTATACCTATATTTTTTAATTCGGTATTGGGGCATATCCACCCTGTTTCTCCAAAACCACCATAACCAGGATTTGATTTTTCATCCAAATTTATTCCGGTTGAATTGAAAACTTTTTCTATTCGTTCATTCAATCTCTTTTCTTGTTCCGCTTTAATTTTATCAAATATTTCATTCCCCTTATCAGGATTAGTCTTATAATATCTGAAAATATATTCTCGGGTCAATGAATCGATTAGTTTATTTTTAACATTAATATTCTCTAAGCGTTCTCTTAGAAGTAAGGTATGATCACCTTCATAATTAGAAGTTTTTTCTATGGTACTTTTTAGATTTTCTGAACCCGCATTTTCTTTGAATAATTCGTTCATGATTTTATTATACTCCCGATTTTTTA
>CAIJLF010000129.1 GCA_903821415.1 uncultured bacterium
AACCAAAAGGTAAAATATGTTCCCACAATTGTTTTCATTACTCCATAAACTATTATTGTTGCAAACACTTTTGGTGCTCCTTTGAACATACTGCCATACATTGATCTAAGTTTGTATTCTCCTGTAACTATATTTTTAGTTATCCAAGGAATTCTAACTTTACTAAATCCATAGTAATTATCTATAACAAATTTTCTAAATTTTATCATACATTTAATTTATTTAATTATTAATTGTGCCCTAGGTGGGAGTCGAACCCACAGAATGTTTTGCTCCTAAGGCAAACGGATATGCCAATTCTCCTACAGGGGCATCTTAAATTAAGGTCGCAATAATTGTATTATACATTCTAAACCTTCCCATAAACTACTTACTCTTATACAATTATATGTAAGCATTCCATGGTCATGAATATTACCTTCCTTTTCCATTACTAAAACAACAGGAATATTATGAGCTCTAGCCCAAGCAATTTCCATAACTGTTCCAATACTTACTTTTTTAGCCTCTAACAAATTAACAAGAATTGCACCTGAAGTTATTACATCATTGTAATCTCTAATATTAATTCCAGTTATAGAAGACATCGTATGATCATTATACGAATCTGCAATTTGGTCTTCTTTAGAAAGGTATGCTTTGCCTCTCATTGGAGAAAAGCCTAATAAACTAAAAGAATCTAATTTATCAGCAGCTCTTTTTCGCCAATCAGTTGATTCTCCATAACTAGTACCAGATATTGGTCCAGCTAAGTAAACTTTAGTGTTTATCATATTATTTATATTAAATAAAATATTATAGGTCACAGTATGAACGAGTTTCCTCTCCTGACTTAATATAATCCCGCGTTTTAAAAATAAGAATGTAAAAGTCCGGTTCTATATGTCCCAAACTTTTTAAACCTGACTGTAAAAATCAGCCATAGCAAAGGGGTACAGAGGAGTGGGGCGGCTTTTATCCCTTAGTTCATCTTCATTTACATTCTTATTAGAGCCTAAAGAAGGATTCGAACCCTCGACACCCTGAGTACAAATCAGGTGCTCTGACCAACTGAGCTATTCAGGCAATATATCTTTAATATGATGATGAACACCATTTTCATCTCCTTTTTGTTCCCACTTACGAGATTTATTTATAACCATCTTTGCCTCTGCAACACTAAGCAAATCCCCATAACTTAATCCATATTTAGAAGCAGCATTATTAAGTAAAATATAACAATCTGCAAACTCTTTAAGGACGTTATCCATAGATTTAACTTTATTATCAGATATCTGCAATTCTTCAATAGCATCTATTAATTCATTCACCTCTTCTTTTAAATGATACAAGGGAGCTAGACAAGTTCTTTCTTTTCCAAAAGCCTCATCAGCCCATTTATGTATACCATTCATTAATTGTTGTCCTCTTTCCATATGATAAATTATAAAAAATAAATACACAGGGTTAAAAATCTGTATTACAAGGATACTAGGCTTTTATTTGGTTTCTAACGCTTATGTTTCCCAGCTTCAAAGGTCCTGTATATTTAATAAGTTTGCTTCTACTAATAGTTTACTAGGCTATCAAAGAAGCGTGGGCAGTTTTCTGATTTCTTTTATAGAAAAAATGGTGCCAAAAGATTTGTCAGACTAATCTCATGAGTGGAGCCAAACTCAGATCAATTTCCGTTTTACTTTCGCCGCTTTAGGCAAGAAGAGTGTCTAAGATAAATTAACCAATTGAGTATAGTGGATTCGAATATCCCTATATAAACCAACAGTTAATTTACCAAAGTTTGTTTCTCCAATCTTTTTTCTAAAGATAATAAAATCAGGTTCAGAAATAGGTTGGAATATCTCATACTCAGGATAAACTTTTTTAAGTCTTTCTATATAAAATTCTTGTAAGTCTTTCTGAATTAAATTACTTCGTTCAAGATTATAAAGTTTCACATTAACTATTTAGTAGCGAGAGAAGGAATCGAACCCCCGACAGACCACTCTACCACTGAGCTACCTCGCAATATTTTAGTACCAGTAATCATCTTCTGGATTTCCTTGTCTTTGTCCACAACATGGACAACGTTGACCATATCGTAATGTTCTATGTTTACGTTTTTCCCTACGTGCTGCCTTTCGTGCTGCAGTTCTTCACAAACGTTCAAGTTTATATGCTGACTCAATTTTTTTATCTTTTGCCATGACTATATAATTTAAAAATAAACTGGAAATTAAACTACTAAATTGAACTGTTACAGAGTTGTTTTAGAAGTAAGCAATTTATAGCCAGTTAGTTGATAAGGTAGGATTCGAACCTACACAGCTTAAGCGACGGATTTACAGTCCGCTGATTTCACCCGCTTACCATCCTATCAATTTATATTACCAATGTTTCATTGCACCTGGTTGATGAGAACTAGAATCACTAGACCTATATGCTCCCATAGCATGATCTAATCTTTTTAATGCTCTTTTTACTGGTCTTGAACCTTTAAAATTTCTATTTGCTCTTCTTTTAGAGCGCTTACTGTTTGGATCTGCTGGTTTAGTCATTTACAAATATAGTTTCAATTATTAAAAATCTTGCATTTTCAAAAGCATCTGCATAATCATATCTATTTAAAATAATCTCTGCATATTCAATAGAGTTCATAAAAAAGGCTTGACCTAAGTCTCTTATCCACCATTTATTAGGATCACAAGTAAAATACTGGTTAGTGTCCCAATTTTTTATTACAAATAGTTTTTTCATTTTATTAATTATTAAGCGGAAGTTACAGGATTCGAACCTGTGTGAGAGCTACCTCGTCTCACGTTAGCAATGTGGCCCGTTTCCTCTCCGGCAAACTTCCAAAAGGTAAAATGAAAACCATACCGTACCAATAGATATGGCTTTCATTTTCGACTTTTTTCGTCAAAAGACTCTGCTCGCGCATAAACGGCTCTCAGACTAAGCTACGTTGAAAGATCATAATCAACTATATGAACGGTTATTATTTACACCGATAAAATTGTCCTACCACTTTTTTACAGAGGAGATAGAAATACTCTGGGTTTCTTTAAGCGGAAACGGTAGGACTCGAACCCACAACAGATTTGACCTGCTAACACTTTTCAAGAGTGTCCCTTCATCCAGCCAGTTCACTTCCTTATTTATTTTCTAAGATTCTTTAATACGGCTAATTCATTATCAAAATAATCTAAACCCCATGATGTTTTAAGAAACATTTGTTCTACATCATTTAGAGAATACATAGGCTTATTTCTTTCCACATATTCTTGAGCTTTCTCTTGAGTAGAAAATAATGTATATTTAGCTAATGGTATAAATGGATCATGTAAAATAACACCTTTATTTACAATAAAGAAAGAATTATCTACAT
>CAIJLF010000130.1 GCA_903821415.1 uncultured bacterium
AGTTGCTGGTAGTGTAGCTAATGTTAAATACAATGGATCTCTAACTGTACCAACCAATGTAGGTTCATATGCTCCTATCACTGCCAACTTTACACCAACAGATGGAACTAATTTTAATACTTTAACGGGTGCTACGTGTACAGGTAATTTCGATATTACGGCTGCGAATCAAACAGCTTACTTCACTGATTCATCTTCTGCTGTGTATACAGGTTCCCCTATAGTAAGAGCAATCTCTTGTTCAGGAGGAGGAACTGCTACCCCTTCTTCAGCAAGTAATACTAATGTCGGAACTTATTCAAAAACTGCTATATCTTGTTCTGCGAATGGTAACTATGCATTAACATCTGGATTAACTACAACTAATACATATAGTATTACTGGGTTAATACCAACTGTCACAACTACTTCTCCTGTTACCTCAATTGCTCAAACATCAGCAACTGGTGCAGGAAATATTTCTTCTAATGGAGGAAATACTGTAATAACTAGTGGTTTAGCTTGGGGTACATCATTAAATCCAACATATGATTCACTAAGTGGCCCAATAACAGGTAATGTCGGACAAAGAACAGATGGGCCTTTGACTGGTGCTATCTCAGGAAGCATGACAGGTCTTTCTTGTGGTACTTCCTTACATGTTCGTGCCTATGCAAGAAATAATGCTGGTACTGGTTATGGATCAGATGTAACATTTACAACTTCAGCTTGTGATACTTTACCTATTTTAGATACTCCAACTGTAACTTCAGTAACTACTACAACTGCAACTCTTGGCGCTACAGTAACTTCTCTTGGTATTCCAGTTGCTCTTACTGCTCGTGGAATTTGTTATAATACAACAGGATCGCCTACCTTAGATAATGGAGCTACTTGTGTAGCCGCAACATTAGCACAGACACTTACTCCATATTCAAAAGGCGTAACAGGGTTAAGCCCAGGAACAAGATATTATTATTCAGGTTATGCGACAAATGCAACTGGCACTGGTTATTCAATAGATGGATCATTTCTGACTATTCCATCTACTCCAAATGGACTTTGGGTAGGGCCAAGCACTTGTGGAACTACTTATCTCAACACTTCATGGAATGCAACATATGGAGCGACTAGTTATCAACTATACAGAGAGGGAATATTACTATATGACGGACCTTTACTATCTTTCCAAGATTTAGGTTTAGCTTTATCTTCAACTCATCCATATCAAGTTTTCGCAAGCAATGATAGTGGAACATCCTCTCCTTCGATAACAGTCTTCGGGACAGTTTCAGACTCATGTGTCTGTCCTGAGCCAACTACTCAAGATATTTCTTTTAGTTGCCCACCAGTTTCTGGAATTGATGCTGTTTCTGGAGACGTAACAAGAAGACTAAATAAAATATATCCAGAATGTGCTTTCCCTATACCTGCAACAGTAGAAAATACTCAATGGGTTAGTGATAATAATTGTAAATATCCAATACTACCAGTGGTTACTACTCCTACTGATGCTTCAGTAAAAGCAACGAGTGCAACTCTTGGGGCTACTGTAGAATCTCTAGGTGAGCCTGCTTCTATAACAGCTCGTGGAGTTTGCTATAGTAGAGATCCTCTACCAAGTTTAAAAAACGGAGCTACTTGTGGTATTGAAGGAGGATTAAATATTGGAACATTTACTATGAATACTGGAGATAATTTAAGTCCTACGACATTTTATTATTACCGCGGCTATGCTACAAATCCAAATGCTGGCACAGGATATTCTTCTCAAGGTACTTTCGACACATTAGAATTGCCACCAGGTGCCAATATCCTTACCTTTACTGCTGATAAAACTAAAATCGAATTCCAACAAGCCGTTGTACTCTCATGGACATCAAGATATGCTGATAAAGGTTGCACTATAACTTCAGCCCAAGATGTAACAGCTCCTTTCACAAACCTATATGCTAACGGTTCAAAGAAGATTTTCCCTAAGAAGACTTCTATCTATAAACTTCAATGTTTTGGTGAGGGTGGAGATTCTTCTATTGTCCCATTAACAATTACAGTAGGGAATATAAAGCCGACGTATAATGAATTGTAATATATAGAGAATACGATAAATCACCCTGCGACCTCGGTCGCAGGGTGATTTATTCCTTATCTGTGACGTTAAATTTGACAATTTGTTTATATTTGATACTATGAGAGTCATCGCATTTAGTCTCCCATTGGGAGATCCTCCATAGGGGGACGGTATTTATTAATAATTTTATGTTGGTCTATTGAATAGATAAGGTATATCCATATTTGTTACATATATCAACCAATAAAAACATATGGCAGAAGAATTTAAAAGAGATAAGCCTCACGTAAACGTAGGTACTATTGGTCACGTTGACCACGGGAAAACTACATTAACTGCGGCTATTTTGCAGGTTTTAGCAAGACAAGGTGGTGAATACGGTGCAAAAATTAAAGGTGTTGATCAAATTGACTCAGCTCCTGAAGAAAAGGCACGTGGTATCACTATCGCATTGTCACATAATGAATACTGGACACCTACACGTCACTATGCTCACATAGACGCCCCAGGTCACGCCGACTATATCAAGAACATGATTACAGGTGCCGCTCAAATGGACGGTGCAGTTATCGTTGTTGCTGCTACAGACGGAGTTATGCCTCAGACACGTGAACACATACTTCTAGCAAAACAGGTTAACGTTCCTAAAATAGTTGTATTCTTAAACAAATGCGACATGGTAGATGATCCTGATATGCTTGAACTAGTTGAAGAAGAAGTTCGTGAACTTCTTACAAAACAAGGATTTGATGGCGCAAATGCTCCAGTTATCCGTGGTTCAGCTTTGAAAGCTCTTGAATCAGCAGATAATAATGATCCTTGGTCAAAAAAGATTTTGGATTTAGTTACAGCTCTTGATACATACATCCCAGTTCCAGAACGTGATATTACAAAGCCTTTCCTTATGCCTATTGAAGACATCTTTTCAATCGAAGGACGTGGAACAGTTGTTACAGGTAAGATCGAACGTGGAGTAATCAAAGTTGGTGAAGATGTTGAAATTGTTGGTATCAAAGATACAGCAAAGACAACAGTTACTGGTATCGAAATGTTCAACAAGAACTTGAAAGAAGGTATGGCTGGAGACAATGCTGGAATACTAATCCGTGGTATCAAGAAAGAAGATGTTACTCGTGGACAAGTTCTAGTTAAGCCAGGTACAGTTACTCCTCACTCAGAATTTGAATGTGAAATATACGTATTAAAGAAGGAAGAAGGAGGTCGTCACACACCATTCTTTACAGGTTACAAGCCTCAATTCTATATCCGTACTACAGACGTTACAGGTGAGTCAACATTACCAGCCGGAGTAGAAATGGTTATGCCAGGTGATACAGTTAAACTTACAGTTAAACTAGTAACTCCAGTTGCTCTTGAAGAAGCTATGCACTTTGCTATCCGTGAAGGAGGTAAAACAGTTGGTGCTGGTGTCGTAACAAAAATCATTAAATAAATAGTTGTTAGTCTATAGTGACTGAGTTCTAGTGGTAAAATACTAGAACTCGGAAGCTGTAGCTATGACTTAATCCCTTATGACAACAAAGATTCATCCACCAGTAGGTGGAATAAAAGTAAAAAAGGGGAAAGATGATGCGGTTGTACAACTTCGTATAAGAGTAAGAGCTTATGAAAATAAAATTCTTGACGCTTCCGTCAAGCAAATTATCGATACAGCTTTACGCTATGATGCAAAGATTGTCGGACCAATTCCACTTCCTACTGAAATCAAAAAATACACTGTAAACAGAGCATCATTTGTGTTCAAAAATGCACGTGAACAGTTTGAAATCAGAATCCACAAACGCGTTATTGACATTTTAAACCCAAACCCTAAAACTATTGAAGCACTCACAAGTTTGTCACTACCATCCGGTGTTGATATAGATGTGAAAATGATGTAATAGATATTATTTATGAAATTTATCCTTGGTAAAAAACAGCATATGATGCAGTGCTTTGAAGCTGATGGCAAAGTGGTACCAACTACAGTTATTTCTGCAGGACCACTCGTAGTCACTCAAATAAAAAGCCCTGACACAGACGGCTATGTAGCCGTGCAAGTAGCTTACGATGAGCAAAAGGAGAGCCGTGCTACAAAAGCTCATCTTGGTCACGTAAAAGAAGGTGCTTATAAGCATCTTCATGAATTTAAAGATATAGAAGAAATGATTGTCGGTGATAAAATAACAGTTTCTGCGTTTGCAAAAGGAGACATTATTACAGTTACAGGCATATCAAAAGGAAAAGGCTTTCAAGGCGTTGTGAAGCGTCATGGATTCCATGGAGGACCAAGAAGTCACGGACAGAAGCACTCAGAACGTGAACCTGGATCTATCGGTGGAGGTCTTCGTAATAAAGTTCCAAAGGGAATGCGCATGGGCGGCCGTATGGGCAGCGATCGTATTACTGTTAGGAATTTAGAGATTGTTGGTGTTGATGTCGAAAATAACCAATTACTTATTAAGGGTGCGATTCCAGGAAGACGCGGAACGCTCGTAGAAATAATCGGATAATATGGAAACACAAATATACAACCAAAAAGGTAAGTCAGTTGGTAAACTCGATCTTCCAGAATCAATCTTCGGTGTGCCTTGGAATGGTGACTTAGTTCACCAAGTAGTGACTGCTATGCAAGCAAATGCTCGTACACCAGTTGCTCACACAAAGGACCGATCAGATGTTCGCGGAGGAGGTAGAAAACCTTGGAAACAAAAGGGTACAGGACGTGCTCGTCATGGATCTTCACGTTCCCCAATCTGGGTAGGAGGTGGAGTAACACACGGACCACGCAACGAAAAGAGTTACGAACAGAAAATCAACAAGAAGATGAAAGCCAAAGCTCTCTACACAGTTTTGTCTGAAAAATTCAGAAAAGGTCAAATAATTTTCCTTGAAGAATTGAATCTTAAAAACATTAAAACCAAAGATGCAGTTTCTGTTATCTCTGATTTGAGTGCTTTGAAAGGATTTGAAAAGATGGTAGGTGGAAAGAATCCAAATATCTACATTTCAGTTCCAGCAAAAGGAGATACAATCAAGAAAAGTTTTGCAAATATAAAAACAGTCGAAGTCGATGAAGTTCGCAATATGAATCCTGTGGATTTGCTTGCTTTCCGATATCTTATAATCTCACAACCTACAGAGAGTATCGCTTTCCTAGGCGGTAAGATAGAAAAGAAATAATATTTATGGCTACAACAAAAATAAAAAAGAATAAAGAAGTTGCAGTAGTAGATGATTCGAAAAAAGCAAAGACACATCCATTGATCATCGGACCTCGTATTACTGAGAAAGCAGCGTTAGGTGCAGAAAAAGGTGTTTATACTTTCAATGTTGCCGACAATGCAAACAAGAGTGAGATAAAGAAAGCAATCAAATTGATCTACGGATTAATGCCAGAGAGAGTTGCTATAGTTCAAATAAAAGAGAAGACTGTTGTTCGTCGTGGAAAGAAAGGAACAAAGAAAGGAGGAAAAAAAGCGGTCGTATATATGAAAAAGGGAGATAAGATAGCATTCGTATAGTATGAAAACATATAAACCTACAACACCATCAAAGCGTCACCAGACTACAGTTACATATCGTAACGTCTTGACCAAAGTTGAGCCTTTAAAAGCTTTAACTCATGGTTTCAAGAGATCTGTCGGACGTAACAATCAAGGACGTATCACTGTTCGCCATAAAGGTGGAGGACACAAGCGTCTATACCGTGAAGTTGACTTCATGTATAACAAGCACGATATCCCTGCAAAGATAACTTCTATCGAATATGATCCAAACCGTAACGCTTTCATCGGGCTCGCAGTATATGCTGACGGTGAGAAGAGATACGTAGTGGTTCCTAAGTCAATAAAAGTTGGAGACAAGTTCATCGTATCTGAAAAGGCACCGATGACTCCAGGGAATCGTCTACCGCTTAAAGTCATTCCAGTTGGTACTTTCGTTTACTGCGTAGAGATCAAACCAGGAAACGGAGGAAAGCTAGCTCGTAGTGCAGGAACTTTCGGACAAGTAGTAGCTAATGACTTGGGTTATACCAACATCAAAATGCCTTCTACAGAAATCCGTAAAGTTTCAGAGAATGCATGGGCAAGTATCGGTGAAGTTTCAAACTCTGAATATCATTTACAGAACATAGGTAAGGCAGGCCGTTCTCGTTGGCTTGGAATCCGTCCTACAGTTCGTGGTACAGCCATGAACCCAGTAGACCATCCACACGGTGGAGGTGAAGGACGTCAGGGAAGAGGACTACGTCGTGCTAAGACTATGTGGGGTAAGCCATCAGGTAAGGGCCAGAAGACTCGTACACCAAAGAAATACTCAAACATGTGGATTGTATCCAGACGTAAAGTTGGTAAAGCTAAAAGTTAAAATATTTAAATCAAATTTAAATTCTCTATCACAAAAAATACCCGAAAGGGTATTTTTTGTTGTACAATATAAGAGTATGTTTAATCTAATTTATAAAGGTAAAAAATCTGATATAGATGAAAAAGAAATTAATAAAATTTTTCTTAGTTTAAAGAGGTCATTTAATATTGATATTTCTACTGTATATATTCATATTTTTGATACAAGAGCGGAATTTAACAAAGAAATTAAAAGAGATACTCCAGAATGGTTAGTAGCTAATGCCTCAAACAATAATCTTATAAATATATTAAGCCCTTTTGCTTTCGAGGAAGAAAGTAGTCATGACAAGAAGGAATTTATTCAAGTTTTAACGCACGAGATATCTCATTTGTTTATACATGAGTTATCAATGGGGAATGCTGTTCCTAAGTGGCTAAACGAAGGATTAGCTTCATATTTTGCTGGTCAACATAAAGATAAAAAAGAAGTGATATATATTGAAGAAAATTTTTGTAAGAAACTAGGAATTCCAAGAGGATGGAATGATAATGTTAATTATGATGCTTATACAATAGCTTCTCGTTTTGTATCATTTTTAATTAAAGAATATTCTTTTAATAAAATAAGAGAATTGATCACTTTATTAAATAAAAACTATA
>CAIJLF010000131.1 GCA_903821415.1 uncultured bacterium
ATGTTTCAACTGATCTAGAAAAAAGAAAAGAAATGATGGATAAAAGTGGTCAGATGGGAGTACCAGTTATAGTTATAGATGATAAGATAATTGTCGGTTTCAATAAACCTCAAATTGTTGAAAAGCTAGGTATTAAAGAGTAGTTTTTTGTTAAATAATAGGGTATTATAAGAGCACCTTCATTGGTGCTTTTATCTTTGCCCTCGTAGTTCAATGGATAGAACAGTCCCGTCCTAAGGGATAGATGTCAGTTCGATTCTGGCCGGGGGCACATATTCAAAAATATCTTAATCAAGATATTTTTGAATATGTGTCCCCGAGCAAGCAAACTTCTTTGCTTGTGTGCCAGAATCGAAGACCTTGAGTTTGTATTTTAAAATAATAATTTTAAAATACGTGAAAGGTGTACAGATTTTGTAAGAATCGATAAGCGTACTCGCGGTCTGGCGGGGGCACATATTACATATTTGCGGTCTTTGTTAGGCACCTTTTATTTTTCATTTAAATATGATAAAGTATACCCAATGGATGAAGATACAAAAAAGCTTTTAAGTGAAAATTTAGCTGTTAATAAGGCTAACAATGAGATGCTTAAAAAGCTTGTTCTTTACCAGAAATGGAACCAGATTTATAAGATAGTATACTGGTCTATTATAATTCTTTCTGTATTGGGTGCATTTTATTTTATTCAGCCTTATTTAAGTAGTATATTTGGTGTTTATAGTGGAGGCGTAAATGTAACTGATATCAATAAGATAAGCAATGTAAATAAAAGTTTAGGAGATAAAAACCAGATTCAGAAATTGATAGATGCATACCAAGGTAATTAAAATGGGTTTAGTTTAATAATGCCTAGATAGCTCAGTTGGTAGAGCGCTCCCCTGAAGAGGGATAGGTCCCCAGTTCAAATCTGGGTCTAGGCACAATAATTAAAAAACCCGCAATTGCGGGTTTTTTAATTATATTGATTTAACTTTAAGCTTTGTCTCTCTATTCTTATCTATCTTTGGAAGTTTAATTATTAGAAGACCATGCTTTTCTATTGCTTCTGCTTCTTCTAGATTAACCTCTTCAGGAAGAGATATAGATCTAGAAAATGTACCCCAGTACAGCTCTTGAACGAAATAATTCTCTTTATCTATTGATTGATTTTCTTCTCTCTTACCTTTGATTGATATAGAGTCTCTTGTTATGTTGATTGATAGATTATCAGGGTGTACTCCTGCTATCATAGTCTGAACGATAATCTCATTTTCTGTTTGATAAACATCTAGACTTAGTTCTGCTTCTTGTTCTTCTTCCCATTTGGATTCTCCATCTGCTAATCCTTCAATATCTCTACCTTGTAGATTTAATTTATTGATTGGATTAACTGCAATCTCTATTGGTTCTTCTTCGTCCTCTAATTTAATACTTCCTGTAAGACGCTCCAAAAATGACCTTTTTTTAATCATATATAATTTATGAGACAGGTTCTACTTGTCCCATACGTTTTAACTTTTCAAATATAAGTATATTAATAATCGCGACGACCCAAAGGAATCCAAACACTGAAAGAAAGTTTTCACCGCTTCCTTTCATTATAAAAAAATTAAAGACACTATGCAAGACAATTGCGAAAGTAATTCCAATAAAAAGATAAAAAGCTCGATTCTGTTTTAGATAAAAGGATAGTCCTAGTGCACTCCCTATCATTGAGCTTGCTATAGCGTGCAGGAGGGTAGACCCGAGGAATCGAAGGTTGCCTGTAAGCATACCGACTATAGTATTGTTTGCACTCATCGGCTTTATCAGATAAAGCACGTTTTCAAAAGCTGCAAAGCCTAGAGCTGTAGCTATAAAGTACATAGGATAGTCTATCGGTTTTTTTATTATATTATTACCAAATATAATAAACGAGACTCCTATCATTTTGAGTACTTCTTCGATACCAGCCCACACTATTATCTGAGTAGTATTATCTTTTATAAACCCCATTGTGAATTTTTCTAACCACATTGCTATTAACACTATTATTCCTCCTAATATGAAGGATACTACTATTAAGCCTATTGGTTCTGGATCATCTCTATCTTCTTCATACATCCAAAACCACAACCACATGATAGCAGGTAAGGCTCCTCCTAGTAATGCATATATAATTGTTTTTGGATTATTTACTAGTTGATTCATTAGATATATTTTTGTTTATATTTTTTCTTCGCTTGCTATCTCAGGACATCCGACCTCTCGGTCGTCGGCCACTTTTCTACCATTAATAATTTTTTATTTTCTATAGGAATTATACCCCAAATCTCTTCAGTAACGAAAGGCATAAAAGGGTGAAGGATTTTTAATATCTTAGTTAATGTATCTATTAGGAATTGTGCCCTTGAATTTTTATCAATATCACTACCATTTATCAAAATATCTTTACTGTCTTCTATTATTATATCAGCAAAGCGAGACCATGTGTATTGATATATTTTTTCCCCAACCAAATAGAATTTGTATCCTTCCATTTCTTTCGTAATTTCATTTATGAGTTCATCTCTTTCTTTTATTAAGATATTTTCTCTTTCAGAAAAAGCCGAAAAATTTCCATCATATTTTATGTTTTCAGTACTACTTAAAACGAAGCGAGTTATATTCCAGAGTTTATTTGCATAATTTTTATATGCTCTTATTTTATCTTCAGACATCTTGCTATCATTACCTGGACCCGTACCGATAATGAGCGACATTCGGACAGAATCAGTCCCATATTTTTCAGTTAGTTCTAGCGGGTCTAGAGAGTTACCAAGAGACTTACTCATTTTCCGTCCTTGTGGGTCTCTGACTAGTCCATGGAGATAAACATTTTTAAAAGGAACGACTCCGAGTATATAAGTACTCATAAGTATCATTCTTGCCACCCAGAAGAATATAATATCGTAAGCTGTCTCGAGCATATTCGTAGGGTGATATGTCAGGAAGTCAGGAGCATTTAGGTCAGGCCATCCTAGGGTTGAAAAAGTCCAGAGTCCAGAAGAAAACCAAGTATCTAAGGTGTCTTCATCTTGAGACCATCCTTCTTCTCTTGGTGCTTCTATGCCGCAATAAATCTCTTCTCCTTTATACCAGACAGGTATACGATGTCCGTACCATATTTGACGAGAAATACACCAGTC
>CAIJLF010000132.1 GCA_903821415.1 uncultured bacterium
ATTATAAATATAATTGGAATCTTTCTTTCTATAAGAGACAAGGGATAGTAGATGCATCTGTCCTTACCTTTACCTAGTAGCTCCCATTCTGTCTCAAATAAAGCTATTGGCAGATTCTTCTCAACTCCGTGTATAACCTTGAACTTGGTTCTGTTTATTTGTCTGTATGTGTTTATTATCTGACCCCAGCAGTAACATATAGCAATACCGATAAATGGAGCGAATAGAAATATTGTGGAACTTCCAGTCTGAACACTTTTAGTTTCTAAATATCCTAGAACTCCAATAATGGCAGTGTTTAGACCTAGGAAGAAGTCGTTGGATTTACTTAGTCTGTCGTGAGTGCTATTGAAGATATGTAGATAGATTCTATATTGTTCAAGGTAATGATCGATATATTTATCTGCATGCTCTTCCTTGTGCGATGTATTCCTAGAATACAAAAGGTTGTCTATATTTTGTTCCATAAAATTATAGCTCCTTATTTATAATATTTGTATTATATCACTATTTATATAATTTGTCAAACACGAATAATCTTGCTCCGAACTTGGGACGAAGTAGGAACCTTAATAATAGCGTATAAACAAGAAAACCCTTAACGATTTTCTCGTTAAGGGTTAAATTTCTAATACATAACTTGGACTAAAATACGAAGACTCCATTATGATCTCTTCATGGAGAAGATAGTCTACATGACAGCCGTCTAAATCGACATTTACTTCATCAACTACTTCTTCGTTTAAAATCCTCTCAGAAGAGATAGATCCCATACTGTTAGTCATCTCGTATTTTCCACCCTCGCTCATGTCTTCAGTAATGATGCCAAAGTATTTTTTGGATTGATATTGATAAATCACTCCAATACAAAAACTAGGTGAATTAGGTCTCCAAAGTTTTTTTCCTTTTGCTCTTGAATTTGATAGAGCTTCAGCATTTCTGCAGTAGATTTCAAATCTTTCAACATCAACATCAAAATCAAGCTTCTTTTTTCTCAAAACAAGAAATGCTCCAGATGTAGTTTTACCTAGTCTGTATACTGCATGTTCTGTTCCTCTTTGGAAGGGGATAAATCTACTTAAAAAAGCAAGTTTAATGTCTTCGATAATAGCAGGATCTTTTTCAATTTCCAGCTTCAACCTTTGGGAATACTCTAAAAATGTTTCCATTGTTTGATATTTAATTGGTTATCACAAAAGCCAAAAGCCTCTCTGAAAACCAATCAAATATAATGTAAAAAAACGATATTATTTATATAATATCACAATATGTCAATTTGTCAATATTTGATCCCCGAATAGGCTTCGAACTTTTGGGATTTATATGAATAGTTTAGCTAAACGAATATCCTCAAAGGATATGTTGTGTCCATCCTTTTCAAGAATTAATTTGATAGGGTTAAGCTTCCCTATTTCCTCTCCTTTTAGTTTTTTATTTGCTTTTTTTACTAGGTCGATATTCTTCTGAGATGGGCGTATATGAGTGATGATTGTTTCGGGATATTGAGTTAAGATTTGCTCTATATGGTGAGTGATAGTTCCAGCAGTTAAATTTCTTTCTTTCGCTATTTCTTTGATGTTCTTTCCTGATTCGAGTAATTCTTTTGTG
>CAIJLF010000133.1 GCA_903821415.1 uncultured bacterium
CTGGAGAGTCTGTTACAGTGAAAGGAGCCTTTAATCTTAATGGTTTTTTGACTCGTAATAATATAACCAATATTTATATAGATGTTAGAGTGGACTGTCATCTTGTTTAGATTGGTCCATTGAATGGAAATACTTCAAACCCCTATGCTTTATTGGTTCCTAGTAGTCCTTTCGTAGCTGAATCTGTTGCTGGTATTTATTCTGCTGATGCATCTATTTCTTTTAGTTACGGTGGTACTAATTATTCTTATGGACCCTTCTCCTATTATTATGGAGTTAATGCTCCATCTGCAACGGTGACAGCAGTCTATGCTAATGGTGCAAATCCGCTTACTGTACCTTATAATTCTTCTGTTTTGATTACATGGAATGCGACTAATGCAACATCTTGCACTTGTTCATATGGTAGTAGTCTTTCTTGTGGAAGTAGTACAGGTTCAGGTAATGGGTTAGGAGGTATGACAATTTCTAATCTTAAAAGCACAACAACCTTTAATGTTACTTGTCTTCCCCTTTAGTTGATTAAATTATAAATACATAAAATACCCATAATTGGGTATTTTATGCACTTATGTATTGACATTTTTATTTAAATGTACTATACTACTAGTGAAGTTAAATAAAAATGTAACTTAAAACCATATATATGAAAGCAATAGCAAAATTAACAGCTCTAGTAATTCTGTTTATTGTTATCTTCGTAAGATGTAATAATAACAATGGATTATTGCCGGTTATTGTGCCGGTTGAAAAAATGGTAAACATAACTGCTTCGGCAGGGAAAGGTGGAACCATAACTCCTACTGGAATGATCAGCTTAACTGCTGGGGGTTCACAGTCGTACAAAATAGTTGCCAACGATGGCTATTCCAAATATAAATTAAAAGTAAATGGTGTTGAACAAACGCCAGTAGATACTTACAATTTTACTGGAGTACTATCTAGTAGCTCTATTGAGGCAGAATTTATCTCAAATTATGCTCTTAGTTTAATCAAAAGTTATAATAGTTCTGGTACATTTCCTATTCCTTGGCATTTAACTAATATATCTCGTTATGATGATAACAATAATTTTCTAGATAGTCTTGTTTTAATTCAAACACCAACAAGATTAACAGATAATTATTATTATTACTCTAATGGTACTTATGAAATATATGCTAAGGATACAAATAAATTAATGGGTAATGGAACATGGTCTATTGATGGGCAAATTATTAATGATGGTGGCAGAATATGTCACATTATTGAGCTTACTGATAAAAAATTTGTAGAAGATTTTCCAAGTTTTATTGATTCAGACGGAAAATCAAAACATCTAAGATATACCTTAGAGCGAAAGTGATAGCAATTGCTGTGCCATATAATATGTTAAGTAGCGTATTCTAAATAAAGGAACCCACTGATTTGTATTTATACAGTCAGTGGTGTTTTTTTTGTGAAAAAAACAGATACCCTTTTTTAAAATTTTAGCATAGGGTATAATATACGCATTAGTTAATAATGTGTATTTTTTGCTTTATGAAAAAATTATCAAAACTTTTTATTTTAACTATTTTCTTGTCGATATTTGTTTCCTCTCATGTTTTTGCTGCAACCCCAGCTAATGATGCCTCTGTTGCTACTACACCAAAGACAGAGAAGGTAATTCTGGCAAATGTAAATGTATCAAATACAAAGATAATCTCTCAAAAAGGGAATAATTTTGATATATCCTTTTCATTGTCAAATGGACTGGGTGTGCAGACAGGTATTTACTATAGTGTCCTACTTTCAGAAGATACTCATAGTGGACAGATAACTGTTGATGAAAAAGTATATACAGAGTCTTTATCTCTTGCCGAAAATAGTAATATAAACAGAGAAATAAATTATACTGCCCCAGGAGTATTAGATGGAACATATCAGTTACTTTTAATTAGTAAAAATTCAAGCGGTCTATCTTTTGGAGGAGCATTACTAGGGAAAGTAAAGATATCAAATACAACAAAAGGAATTCAAATAGTTCCTGGGTCCTGTGTTTTTTCAGTGAAAGGTGAAAAAACAAAAGCCTCTACTTATGTACAAGGGAGAATCATTAGCCTATTACCATCTGATGATTTCAAGGTAAGTTGTGATGTTGTAAATCAATTGGATAAAGAGATAAAAGTCTCCCCATCTTTTATTGCTACTGAAGGATCTAGTTATGGTAAAGAAGTGGCTATTTCAAGTGTGTCTGCCAATTCAGACATTGCCTTAAAGTCATTAGAAAAGAAAAAAATAACTCTCGATATACCAAAAAATATTACACCGAAAACATATCATTCACTCCTAAGTTTAAAATCAGGAGAGACTAATTCTAATGCTATTGGTTTTACATACGTGATTAAAGGAAATACAGCTAGTATAGATTTTATCTCAATGGATAAAGACTACTATAAGAAAGGGGATACTTTAAATCTTTCTTTTTTGTGGTACTACACTTCCTCTGATAATTCCCATAAGGGTAGTTTACTCCTAAATACGAAAGTCATAAATGGAAATGGAAAAGAATGTGCAAGTATGGTCAATCAAACTCTTGCGAC
>CAIJLF010000134.1 GCA_903821415.1 uncultured bacterium
CAATTCAGGATAAGCATCTTTGTATTTATTAATAATAACATCAATAATATTTATTAAATAATCACCTTTTAGAGATAATTTATCTGCAATTCTAACAACGCGACGAAGAATACGTCTCAATATATAACCACTACCTGTATTACCAGGGAATCCACCATCTGCAATTATAAATACACTCGTTCGAAGATGGTCTGCCACTATTCTCATCAACTTTCTTGTATCTACCCAACACTGATCTCCATCCTTTATATATTCTTCATCAGTCTTATCACCATATTTTAATCCAGAAAATTCTTCTATTTTAGAAATCACTGAGCTAAATAAATCTGTGTCAAATACAGTCTTTTTACCTTGTACAACCATCGTTATTCTTTCAAACCCCATACCTGTATCTACGTTGTGCTGTGCTAGTTTTCCGACAACTTTTCCATCAGCTTTCTCATATTCCATAAAAACATTATTCCATACCTCTATAACACGCCCCTCGTCGTCAGCTTTTACAAATTCATCATGTGTCATATCTCCAAGTGATTCTTCATTTGGATCATAGAATATTTCTGTATCACCCCCGCAAGGACCATTATCTCCTGCACTCCACCAGTTATTCTTAGCAGGTAAAAAATATATCCGTCCTTCAGGCAAATATTTTTTCCAAATTTCAAAAGCTTCGTTATCACGAGGTGCATCATTATTCCCCTCGAATACAGTTACATAAATTCTTTTTGAATCTAAACCCAAGCCCTCTTCTTTATTTATAAGGAATTCAAAGCTCCATTTTATAGCATCTTCTTTAAAATAGTCGCCCAAAGACCAATTACCAAGCATTTCAAAAAAAGTACAATGTCTATTGTCTCCAACTTCATCTATATCATTTGTCCTTATACATTTTTGTGCATCAACCAAACGAATACCCATGGGATGTCTTTGACCTAATAGATAAGGCACTATAGGCTGCATACCAGCAGTATTAAAAAGGACCGAGGGGTCATTCTCAGGAATTAAAGATGCTGAAGGTATTATCTTGTGTCCACGGTTTTCGAAAAATTTTAAGAACTTTTGACGTATTTCATTTGATGTCATCATATATCCCATATTATACTAAAATAACAAAACAGAAAAGCCCCGACTATGGGGCTTTATATATATTAATTAAGCTCTTCTCTTTTATCGTTCTTGAAAAATTTACTGTTTTTTATCCTTTCTTCGATAAACCATAAAACGATAAATACAAATAATGTTAACGTTGTGGCAACTACCGCGATACTATATAGACCAAGGCCACAAGCCATACCTATACCAGCTGCTACCCAAAGTCCTGTGGCAGTAGTAAGACCAACTAATTTTGAATCTTTATTAAATATAATACCAGCTCCTAAGAACCCAATACCAACAACGATCTGAGAAACTATCATCAAAGGATTCATACCTGAAAACCCGGAATATATTTTAATCATCTCATTTGAAATAACTACAAATAATGCAGAACCCATAGATACGAGGGCATATGTTCTCATACCAGCTGTCTTATGCGCCCATACACGCTCCGTCCCTATAATCATACCTAAGGCCAATGCGACAAAAAGTTTCAAAACGATATTCATTGTTGCTCCATCTAAAAAAATATTTTGCATAATTTTATTATATATTAATTATTTTAATCTATTAAATCCTGTATCTTCTTGTCTTCTTTTAATAGTCTCCTCTTCTGTCTCTGTTATGTAAGGATCTTGGTTTTTTAATGTATTTTCCACCCAAAGTGAGTAAGAAACATTTGTTATATCAGTTAAACTTCTAACAATCATAGGAACACTATATGAGTGTTCTGCTTCTAAATGCTTCATTAATGTATCACTGATATTTTTGTGTGTTGAGAACATAAGGATGTACTGATTTAATTCTTGTATAACTCCTTGCCATGGATAAATAGAATTAATAATCCAATAGTCCATAGATATAGCAAGCTTTTCCCTAAGTGCTGAATACCCCATAGATCTAGCTTCTTCCATATCTCCACATATAGTATAGACAAAAACTATTTCTTCTCCACCCTTTTCAATTTTTTCTATTATGCTCATATTTAAAATTTAGTAATTTGTAATTATTTATTAAATTATGTATATATTATCCCACAACACATCCTCCTAAGCAAATATCACCATCGTATATGACGACTGATTGGCCTTTGTCTATAAGTATATCTTTATCAAAAATTACTTCAATGTTTGTATGACTTACGCGATCAACTTTACATTTTAATAATTCACCATGATAACGAATTTGAGCTGTATATTTCCTATCTTTTTCTGGTATAGATGTAATCCAGTTTGCATTATAGCATTGGACTGTCGTATGTAATTCCCCTATAGAACCGATACTTCTCTCTACCAGATCTAATTTATGTGAAACTTTAATAGTATTATTATTAATGTTTTTTGAAATAATATAAAGAGGCTTGCTATTGTCGTCATTCTTGAAAACTGTAAAACCATGTCTTTCTCCAAGAGTAAAGAAGACTGCTCCGTCGTGTGAACCTATCACTTTCCCATCTTCATCTATAACATCACCAGTATTTGTTTTGATATAATGCTTTAAAAAATCTTTCATATCAAGAGGTCCTAAGAAGCAGACTCCTTGGCTATCTTTCTTAACAGCAGTTACTAGTCTGTATTTCTTTGCTAACTTTCTTACTTCGATTTTTTCTAAATGACCGATAGGGAAGAGTGTATGTTCTAAATCATCTTGAGTAAGAGTCCAGAGAAAATACGACTGATCTTTAGAAGTATCAATCCCCTTTCTCAACATAAATTTTTTAATTCCTGATTTAGTAGAATCATATACTGGGTAATATTCATAATTATTCTTTGTATAATGCCCTGTGGCAATAAAATGAGCTCCGTGTTTCTTAGCAAATTGCCAAAAAAATCCAAACTTTACTTCACGATTACACATAACATCAGGATTCGGAGTGTTTCCCTTCTTGTATTCTTCTATCATATAGTCTGCAACACCTTTCTTATAAGCTTCTTCTGCATCGCATTCTAAAAATGGAATGCCTAAGTACGAACAGACTCGCATAGCATCTCTCCTCTCTTCTTTCCACGTGCATTTTATAAAGTCTGGTGACCACGTACGGATAAAAACACCGACCACATTGTAGCCTTGTTCTATCAGTAGTGCTGCAGCGACAGAGCTATCCACTCCACCCGAAACACCAACAAATACAGTTTTAATTATATTTTTTCCCATCTCGCAAAAATTCCACAAGGAAGCTGTCTCTTACTTCCAGTCTCTTCTATTACTAGTTCACCTCCTTCTATCTTTCCCTTATAGTCTTTCATCATATCCATAAGATTATTTTCATATACAATAGACGAATACCCTGCAGTATAACCATTTACAAGAATAAATAAAGGGTCATCAGATAATAACTGTTTACACAAGTCCATTAGATTCAAAAAACCTTCTTCTATCTTCCATATCTCATCCTTAGGACCATGACCGAAAGCTGGAGGGTCCATTATGATAGCATCGTATTTTCTTCCTCTTTTTATTTCTCTTTTTAAAAACAAAACTACATCTTCGATAAGCCACCTGATAGGTGCATCTTTAAGTCCTGATATTTCAGCATTTAGTCTCGCCCATTCTACAGCATTCTTGGAAGCATCTACATGTGCAACTAGAGCTCCAGCTTTTGCACAAGCAAGAGTTGCACCACCTGTATATGCAAAAAGATTAAGAACTGAAACGGGTTCGCTCTTTAAGTCCTTGCCTTGGGCTCCCTTAAGGCAAGGCCTTTCCCCGCTCCTAATTAACTCTGTCATCCATTTCCAGTTTGAAAGTTGCTCCGGAAAGAGACCAATATGTTTAAAAGAAGTGGGTTTGATATTAAATTTAAGATTTCCATATGATATATCCCAATTGTTTGGAACACCATTTTTTATTATCCATTTATTCTTAGTCCCACTACGTATGAATTCTAAATCAGATTTACCCCAAGCTTCTTCAATTAAGGATTTTTTCCACAAAGCCTCTGGATCAGGTCGAGATAAGAGATAAGAACCATATCTTTCTAGTTTCTTTCCATCACCTGAATCTAAAAGTTCGTAGTCTTTTTGTTTTATTGTTTTTAATATCATTTTTGTATAATTAATTATTTTAAATAACGTGCTATGTTAATTTTATGCTGGCTATAGTTAGTAGCATAATGAACTACACCATTTTTATCATGTAAATAGTATAAATATGGTGAATCTTCGGGGTGAATAGCTGAATTTATAGATAAAATACCAGGATTACTAATAGGGTCTACTGGAAGGTTTGCATTCTTATATGTAGAAGGAGAAGCATCTACTTGAAGTGGCATACCTATCTTAATCCTTTTCCATAAAATACCTGAGATTATAGCTGAATCACTTTTTCCACTAGCCTCTTTTTCTAAAATTGAAGCCATAACAATAATATCAGATAATTTTCTTCCTGAAGAATTAATATCATTATCTAAAACTAGTATCTTTTTCTTAAAATTAGCTGTTATCTCTTCTAATACTTCAGTCGTAGTAGTTAGAGGATAAAAGAAATATGTATCTGGAAATAAATATCCTTGCTTACACCTTGGGTCTGACAAAAAGGCATCCATACGTGTAATAGGTAGCTTATCTGCTATTAATTTTGACATATCATCATTTGTCATACCTTCTCTTAGTGTAACCTTAATAGGAGATACATCATGCCTACCTTTTGCGATTTGTAACGATATACTCAAAACCGATGAATTCGCTTTAAATAAATAATCTCCATATTTTACTTTTCTATCCTTAGATAAAACATACATCAAAGTTTTGAAAATATATGGTGATTTTATAATATTATTATTTTTCAAATCTTGTGAAATTTTAATTAGAGAATCATTTGAAGATATATGAATAGTCCTGTCCCTATTTCCTATAGGCGCACTCAATATGTAGTGAATAAATATAAAAAAAACACCTATGATTAAGATAATATCTAATATCCAGTAAGATTTAAAACTTTTTCTGTTTTTTATTTCATTATTTAAACTATCCATTTTATGAAAGATTATATAGGTAAATCAGAAGGTGGCTTTGCGATCTTAGATTCAATACGCTTGAAGCTTGGAGTCTCAGAAACCATACCTGGGAAATGGAAAAGTGTGGCGAGCTCTTCATTTGATATAACAAATGGCTTAGGTTTATTTGAAGGAAAAAATAATGAAAATACTTTTGGATATTCCATATTGTATTGTAATGGTGGATGAAAAAATGTTCTCATCCTATAAAAATCAAGCATTCTTTTCTTGATCTTAGTGAGTGCTAGCCCTGTAGGGTCTGACCAAGGGGCATCAAACTGAGTGGCATTAATACGCCATAATTCATTTATTGAAGGCTGAGCATATTGACGGAAAAGAAGACGAACATCACGACGTAAGTTATTAAACTGATCTTCTGTGTGATACTTTTTCTCTGCTAACGCTATAAGACGTATGCCACAGTCAAAATGTATCTTGGCCATATTTTCTGTTATGGCTGTAACAACAGGCTTTAGATGCTCAGGTAAGAATGTCTGCTTAGCGATAGCAGGTCCTCCTGGGTTTCCACTTTCATTAAACTTCGTATAATCAGCTAAAATGGTATCTAAATAGCTCGATGCTGCCTCTGTAAAGTCCATATGCTTGCCAGTATGGTGATTATGATATTTCTTTATACTTTGACGAACTACTATCTGTATCCAGACTTGCTGACCTCTTGGTATAGACCCTAGAAATTCTACCATCGGAGTAATGGGGTCTATCTTAAATTCTTCTTTTATTCCTGTCTTCATGTCATCCCCAAAACCTTTATAAGTTTTAAATGGCAAAAAATCTTCTTTTAATTTATTAAATTCACAACCCCAAACATTCCAATCTCCATTCTTTTTATATTGTTGGACATTCCAAACATAATCGTCTACTTCAACGACTTTTGATTGTGGATACTGAGCATATATCTGTGTTTCTACTAAATTTCTAATTCTAGTAGGTGTACGAATATAAAAATGAACTCTACCGTCAATAGAAACTATCTCAAGTGAAAACCACATCCAAGGAGCGCCTATCACGTACTGCTCCCAGAAACCTTTAAAACTTTGATGATACAGAGCGTTTGAGAAAAAAAGCTCCATAGCTGCTGGAGACTTTATAACATCTCTTGGGACTTGGATTTCAAGAAGTACCCACTTAATACCCATAATAAAACGCTCCTGTCTATAATGATGCCATAAACTAACAGCTAAGAAACCTAATGGAATAGGCATCAAATATCCAACAGCAACTATTAATAACTGTAGAAGATTTAAATTGTGTGAATTTAGAAAGTCTTGAATCATGTTTAAAATTTATTAAAATCTAAATTATAAAATTCTAAGATTGGGTGAAGTAAAAAAACCTAATAGTACAGCAATTAAAAAAATACCTAGAATTATCAAAACTATGTTTATAATACCACGATTATACATATTTCTATTATAGCATTCTAGTATAAATTAGGAAATATGAAAATACTAATTAAATAAAAATTCCTTGTTCAAAGACAAGGAATTTTTATTATTAACAAATTGTATATAAACCAGTTTTATTCTTTTTAAAATATTTAGTGTTTTGAAGATTAACTAAAATTGTATTCTTCTTCAAATATCTTTCCTTCATAACTTGATCAACTATATCGTCTTTACTCATCGGACCATTCTTCTTAAGCAATTCCTTTATAACTTCGCGAACTACTCCAGACTTGTAACCCCATTCGGACAAAGCATATATACCTCTTCCTACTAGTACAAATCGAGGGTCTTTTATCAGCTCATTGTGACAAGTAGCAGTATGGCACTTCTTATCAAAAGTATTTGCTACTGCCTTTGCTACTTCTCTAAAATGCATAGGTGAACCATGTTTTCTCATCATTAAAAATGCATAATCTTTTACTCCGCGAGCTTTGATAGATGAAGAAGTAGACTTACCCCATTCTCCTAATGGATTTTTACTAAGTGTTTTAGATATTGAAAGCCATCTTTTAGCTATCTCCTCACTTTTATATTGTTCGGCTAAATCTTTTACTTCATCTAAGAATTTAGCAATGAGTTCACCTTCTGGGATAAGCTGATCATCTGTAAGACTTTCAAAAAGATTTTTTAATGATTTATGAACTTGATCTGATATATCCGCATCTACACTCCAACGAGTTTTGAAATGCGCGTCTTCTTTGTGTTTAGTAAACTCATCACTTAAAGTCAAATATAAATGAATGTTATTTTGAGTTATTTTATCTTTCGTTAGAAAATTTAGGAACTCCTGTTCTGCTACTATAGCTCCCATTGTGTGCATCAACTTCTTCAATTCCTCAAATACTGCTTTTTCACCTTTAAATGCATCACCTTTACGGATAAGAGCTAAAGCTGAATTCTCAATCTGACGGACACGCTCACGAGTAATACCATACTTTTGTCCTATGGCTTCGAGCGTCTTCCTCTCTCCGTCATCAGTAATGCCGAAACGATTAACAACAACCTCATACGCTCTAGGTGGTAAGTTCGAAAGGATTCTTTTTGTAACTTGCTTTGGTTTAAATGTAACAGTGTTAGCCATTTTTATTAAAAATTAAATTAATAACGATTCTTATAATTTCATAATATCATTACTATCAGATAAAGTCAAATATTTATGATATCTTCTATTAACAATCAAATTATTTTTTCCCCGAAGCTGTCTTAGCTTTTGATCTATCTTGCTCTGTTAATAACTTTTTACGCAAACGGACGTTCTTAGGAGTTATTTCTAGGTATTCATCATCTGCCATAACTTCTAACGCTCTTTCTATAGAAAGCTTATATGGAGGCTTCACATTCACAGCTTCATCAGTACCTGATGAACGCATATTTGAAAGCTGTTTACCTTTGGTTGGGTTTACTGACATTTCATCACCTTTTGTAACGTTTCCTATGACCATACCTTCATAAACTTCATCTCCGTGCTCTACATAAAGTATACCTCTTTCTTGTAATGTCCAAAGAGAAAATGCTGCAACTTTACCATTTACCATTGATGACATAGATCCTACATCTCTTTTCTTTATCTCACCAGCATAGTCTTTAAATCCGATAAATCTTGAAGCAAGAAGTCCTTCACCCTTAGTATCAACTACGAACTGACCTCTATAACCTAGTAATCCTCTTGTAGGAATCTCCATCAATAGTCTATTTATTCCATCTTTCTCATGCATGCTTGTAATCATTCCCCTTCGACTTGTAAGCTTCTCTATTACAGCCCCAGACACATCTGTGCGTACATCTATAGTAACTTCTTCGTATGGTTCTAACTTAACACCATTTTCTTCTTTTATAATAACATGTGGTTGAGAAACTTGAAGTTCATAACCTTCACGTCGCATATTTTCAAGCAAGATAGCAATATGTAACTCTCCTCTTCCATAGACGAGATATCCTTCTTGAACTTCTTCTTCGTCTGGTTTATCAAAACTTATACGAAGTCCTACATTTATTTCAAGTTCTTTTTCTAGTCTCTCTCTTATCTGACGACTCGTCACATACTTACCTTCACGTCCTGCAAATGGAGAATCGTTGACCAAGAAGTTAAGTGATATTGTTGGTTCATCGATTGCTATAGATGGTAATGCTTCAGTGAGCATGGTATCGCAAAGAGTTTCTCCTATAAACACATCTGGTATTCCAGCGATAATAGCAATATCACCTACATTTATAGATTCAACTTCTTTACGAGCTATTCCTTCAAATGTAAACATCTTCGATATACGTGCATTTCGAGTTGTGCCGTCTGCATTCTTAACTATTATAGTCGAACCTGTTTTTACTGACCCAGCGTATACACGAACAATAGCTAAACGTCCTAAAAAGTTGTCATAACCTAGGTTAAATACTTGAGCTTGAAAAGGTAAGTCTTCGTCTGATGAAGCTTCCTTAACATCAGAAAGAATCAAATCAAGAAGTGGAGTCAAATCTTTTGAATCATCACCTAGTTTAAGAAATGCTTTCCCTTCTCTTCCTATAGCATAAATAGTTTTAAAATCTATCTGTTCATCTGTAGCACCTAACTCCATAAATAATTCTAAAACTTCTTCATGGACGCGATCAGGATTTGCGGCTGGCTTATCTATCTTGTTAATAACAACGATGGGTTTAAGACCAAGCTCAAGAGACTTCTTAAGTACAAATCTTGTCTGAGGCATAGGACCTTCTTGGGCATCAACTAAAAGCAGTACGGAATCAATAGCGCGCAAAACACGCTCAACTTCAGAACCAAAGTCTGCGTGGCCTGGTGTGTCTACGATGTTTATTTTAGTACCTTTATAGTTAACAGAGGTATTTTTGGAATATATAGTAATACCACGCTCTAGCTCGAGAGCATTTGAGTCCATAGTGACGCCGTCTTCTACCATTCCGCATTGCTTCATAAGCTGATCTGTTAGAGTAGTTTTCCCGTGGTCGACGTGTGCGATTATAGCTATATTCCTGATTTCATTTAATTTCATATTAAAAATTTACCTTGAGTTAAAAATAAAAACGCCTTGTGGCGAGCTATACATACTCTATCATACTTTTTTATATTTGTAAACAAAAATCTGGAATATTCGTTATGAATAGACCAGATTTTTGTTTGAAACAATTTTGGTTTGGTATTTATATTAGTTTAACAATATCGTGATAAGTTATAATAACCATCAAAAGCATCAATAAGCCAAAACCTACCATATTTACAGCATTTGCTATTTTGGGATTAATTCTTGAACCTTTAATTTTTTCAATTAAAAGAAAAAGTAGTCTCCCTCCATCAAGTGCTGGAAAAGGAAGTAGGTTAATAACTGCTAGATTTACTGATATCAAAGCAGTAAATGAAAGTAAATATATAAATCCAAACTTTGCAGCATCTCCTACCACTCCTACTATTCCTACAGGTCCAGTCATCGCTGACATATCGCCCTTTCCTATCAACGCCTGACTAATGAGTTTATAGAAGCCTACTGCAGTGCCTACTGTCAAATTTGTAGTAAGCTTTAGACCTTCCCATACTGCTTTGTGAACAGGTAGCTGTAATGTACCTATCGTATCCATGGCTATCCCTATAGTTGGAGTTCCTTCTTTGTTTATCCTAGGAGTAACATTCAACTGCTTTAGATCTGGACCTCTCTTGTAGTCTACAGTTATAGATTCTGATCCATGCTTTTTTATAAAATACTGAACACTCTCGGCAGAAGGAGTTTCTGTGTAATCTTTCAGGGTTGTAAGCTTTATAAGTTTATCACCTGTCTTTATGCCTGAAATTTCTGCAGGACTACCCTTAACTACGCTTGTAATAGTTAAAGCTTGATTATTTACTATTACACCCTTTGGAGCCATACCCACAGAAGAAGGAAGTCCAGACATGTATCCTACCGTCAATAACAACCATGCAACTAAAAAGTTCATAACAACACCTGCAAATAGCACTGAGGCTTGTATATACCGAGGCTTACTCATGAAACTTCTAGGGTCTCTCTCGTCTTTTACTTCTTCGCCTTTCTGACCAGGGAAGTCATCCCCACCTTGTCCGTAAATCTTTACATAACCACCAAATGGTAAAGCGTTTAAATTATAAGTAGTCTCACCTACCTTTTTACCCCAAATCTTAGGAGGAAATCCAAAAGAAAATTCATCAACACGGATTCCAGACTTCTTGGCAACAATAAAATGTCCGAATTCATGAGAAACTACAAGAACTAATAAAATAACAATGAAAATTATAATTGACATGAGATTATCATAGCATAATTTGATATTTAGATAAAATAAAAAAATACTAGGTCTCATCTAGTATTTTTTATTAAATTATATATTTGATACTAACTCACTAGAAACTAATTTAATTAGTCATCAAGTCTGTCTCCTTCTTTGCAAAGATTGCTTCTAGATTTGCATTTGCTTCATTTACACACTTTTGAATTTCGTCTTTAGCATTCTTGGCGTCATCTTCAGGTAGATCACTTGTCTTGTCTATCTCTGTCTGTCTTTCCTGTCGGACACTTATGCGAGCATCTTCAAGCTTTTCCTTCAATATCTTTACAAGCTTTGATCTATTCTCAGTTGTAAGCATTGGAAATATTGCTCTAACTCCATCACTATCTGACAAAACAGAAAGTCCGAGATTCGCTGCACTGATAGCAGCCTCGATAGCTTTTATCTGACTCTTATCCCAAGGAGCGATTCTCAAGGTCTTTGGGTCTTCAATAGACACACTAGCCACATTCTTTATAGGCATATATGATCCATAACTCTCTACATTTATAGAATCGAGTATCATAGGTGTAGCTCTACCTGTATGAACTGAACCATATTCCTTACTTAGCCATTCTTCTATCTTTTTTAATTCTGTTTTAAAATTTGTTGTATTGTATGCCATATTCTATATTCTACTATAAATTGATCTTTTTAAAAAGAGTACAAAAAAAACACCAGAATCATATAGATCCTGATGGTTTTAAATTCATACGATATTTTCCTATCTAATAGCTAAAGATTTTTTCTTTTCATTATGGCGAACTACATAGATAGAATAGATCTTACTTGTTTTATTGACCGTATCTACCTCTACCATAAGCACTGACGATGGACCTACTGCTCTGGAATATTTATTAGTGGAATCCAAAGTGTAACCAGATAAAATATATCCATTACTTGTGGCTAATTTATCTGGAAATGATCCATAAATCGGTTTAAAGAATTTATCTCTTTTCACTGGCTGATAGTAGACCAAAAACAGAGATAAAATTAATAAAAATATGACATAACTCTTTTTCATTATAATTTCTATTAAAATTTAACAACACTTATCTAATTAAAACTTAAAATACCATTGCATTATTTATATGTCAATGATAATAATTCTGACTATTTTAGATAAAGTTTGTTTATTAAATAATTAATGAGACATGCTCTAGTATCATCTTCACAGAGGCCCCAGGAATACTTAAAAACTCACGACAATTTTTTAGCTCTTCTAGTACAAATTTCAAATCTTCATTATTCAAATCCTTTTTCCATTTTTTGTAAATAATCCTTTCTATCCCGTTTATTAGAGAGATAGCACTATGCCTAAGTCCACCACTATTTTCATTATCTTTAAATTTCTTTAATATTTCCCCTACTTTTTCTAGCCTTTCTGGTAAATTCAAATTAAGGAAATCTTCAGCTCTTTTCAATTCTTCATTGTTTACGCCTTCTAAATTTTTAATCAAATGCACTCTAGAAAGAATAGTTCCTAATAGTAAAGAAGCATCCGGCACAACTATAAAGAAATGTGAATTTAAAGTAGGTTCTTCTATCATCTTTAGTAAAGTTTGTTCTACTTCACGGTTTATGAACTTTGCTCCGATTATACAAATTTTCTTCTTGCCATCTGTTGGTTTGTTTTGATACCAATCTTTAATATTTTGAATATCTTGTATAGCAAAAGAATCATAAAGATTAAAAGATAGGTCCTGACTCTGCTTATTTATCTCCCCTCTATCTTCTAGATATGAACGCAAAGAATAGACAACCTCTTCTGGATTACCTTCAAGCACATAACTATGATAAAGATTTTTGGGGAATAAACTTTGGAAGTCCATACTTACTATTGTACCTCAAATGGGAATATTTCTGAAAGCTCTCCAGAATAATAAAACTCATAAGATAAGCCACCGAAAGTATAGTCACGGTCGTTTATAGTGATAGTAGAGCCTCCAACTTCTGGACTTTCTTTCGGAGTGGACTTATTGAATCCTAGATTGAATAATGTGGCTAAAACTTCAGGTCTGTCGTTTATAGGGAAACCAGCAGTCTCCCATTGATGCATAATTTGCTTTAGGAATACAGCTGTGTATATATATGAATAATAATGATTATCATTATTTGTTAGTCTATTCATCAACTCTGTATTTGGATCTGCATCACCATAGTTTAATATTCCTTCATAATTCGTACCTAAATAATACGGACTTGTCTTATCTTTCAAATTTTGTTCTATGACTTTAGCTGTTTCTATCTTAACCCCTGCTACTCCATAAGAGAACTTCGTGCCGTTACCAAGCACTTTCAGAGGTTCTAAATATTTCTTAAATGATTCACGATTTGCAGTAAAGAATCTAAATTGCTCTGAAATAACAGTTGATACGATAATTCTAGCTGGAACACCTGAGTCTTTACTTGCTTGGAGTATCACATCTTTATCTTTTACTAGTGCATCTCTTAATGTCTGCCATTCAGTAGAAGACATCCAACTGAAAACACTCTGTGCTGTTGCATTATCACCCAAAGAAAAAGCATTATTAGATATATTACTACATTTATCCATCTGCTCTTTTAAGAAAGGATTATTATTTTCGGTTACCAGCATGATGGCATTTATCATTTTCTCAGTTATCACTTGAGACTTTGTAGTCATATAAGTATCCAATATCCTTTGACCATTCTCCGGTAGCACTGAAGATATTGTCATTATTTTACATTCTATTGAAGGATCAAGTTTATTAAAATTTAAATTTGTAGAAGTCCTTTTTATAGTTGGCAGGCGAACACCCTCCTTTTTAACTTTATCGAAAAATGCATTTCTTGAATCAATACTACCTTTTACATCTGTGAGATGTAACTTCATAGCAAAATACACACCTGAGAAAATTATTCCTATTCCTGCAAATCCACATAC